>JASBZJ010000137.1 GCA_029983495.1 Porphyromonas sp. | reverse complement strand
ATGCATTAATTCCATTCTATTATAGCAGTGGGCGATTGGTAGGTACTGCCGAAGATGTAAAGGACCGCAACAACGTAGGCGAATGGGTAGTTATGCCTAGCTGGTCGGGGGCTGCGGCTAACGGACAAAGCTATATTGCACGATTCCGTAGCGACTATAAAACTGTACGTACACAAAATGCAACTTATGCCATTCGCTTCAAAAATGGCGATAAAAACCTTAACGACATTCTTACAACGGCATACCGTTATGCTTGGGTAGGCGACTTTAAGAAAGCCGATCCCAATGCTACTGAAGTTACTTCGTACTTTACCATTACCACACGATACCTGGGGGCAAACTGGAACGGAACGGTAGATGATATTGCCAACGAGGAGTTTTGGCAAAGCAATAACCGCGAGGATGCCGTACGTAAGTTATATGCTACGGGTAGTATCGATAGAAATTATACAAAAGGTACAGAGAATTACCACGAAAACCCAAACAAAGAAGCCCCCATTGCAACAACCGCATTGAAGAAAACCGATGAAGTTTACTCGGGTGTTGCTTTGGTAACGAAAGATTATTGGTACAGTAATGCCCTACAATTTGCAAACCGGGATCGTGGTGTAATGGCGAGTGTGGGATTCCCTATTTGGTTATTCGAGGAAGAATAATAACCATAAATACGTGCAATGAATTCTTTTATAAGCTGTTCCGCTTTTACAAAGTATTGATGAAGTAGGTTAATAACTATTTTGCACGCCAAGGCTCTCGCAACAATGTGGGAGCCTTTTTATTATTTCCGAGTCTTCCTAAAATAACAGTTTCTTTAGGAAGGCTCTTTCGAAGCGTATGCATATTTAACGTGCTATTCCTAACACAGTAACATAGTTACGAGGTTTTTCACCAGCCTTTTTACGTAATTCGAGTAGCATTACCATTTGGGTTATTGGCTGGGCTAAAAAGAAACTTTCAGAGGGGAATATTTTCGCTACATGCGCTTGTGTAACATTTGTTGCATTCAAATCAGTATCTATATCCGCAGATTGTTGTTCTGTTATCGACTCGGTGTATATTTTTGCCCACGAAACAGCCTGCTGGTTATGCCAAGTTGCTATCCTTTTTCCCATCATATCAAAAAAGGTTACTCGTGCTTTGCTCCCTTTGTTGGATTGTGCGGCAATTATTTTTCGAGCAATATCCGAAAGTTGTAACCGCTTAGTGCCACTTGTGGCTTTAGCATTACTATCGTCCTTATCCAAACCAACGCTATTGGCAACACCAGGTGTTCCGTACGAAGTACTACCGAATTTATTTATTACTTTGGTTGAGCTACGTTGCCAATTATCTTTTTCGTTGGCTGCTTGCAAATAGTTTATTCGTTCGAGGGAGTAGCCCCTTACGACTTTATTATCAAAGAAGTACTTATAGCTGTAAGCATACTTTTCAACCGTACGCTTTGTGCTTAGTTCAACAATACATAGTTGCCCTTCGTTGTTTGGCATCGAAGGGAAGTTTGGAACTTCAATAACCACGCCCTCTTTAAGCGAATCAAACTGTTCACATAATACTTCGCTCCACGGAGTTAGTACAGCAAAGCTTTTAGCATCGAGCAAAAAGCTTTCAGTTGTTATGGGTATAGTTTTACCAAGCCTACCCTCTGTGCGGAGCATTATACCAAAATCCTTCAAATCAATTGGGCTGTCGCTTACGTTGTACAGTTCGATGTATTCGGCACCGTCTACAACGGGGTAAGGCATAATTTCGCTAATCAAAGGTATTTTCTGCTGTGTATTATGGGGTGTTTCGTCCTCATCATCGGTAAGGCTAAATACAACGCGTTCATCAGGGCTATACTCACCACTAGGATATTCTATTTTCGATACCCATAATTCATATTCGCCTTTGGGTAAAGCATTTTCGAATACAATGTTTATTACCT
Organism: Porphyromonas sp.; assembly: GCA_029983495.1. Classification (GTDB taxonomy): domain Bacteria; phylum Bacteroidota; class Bacteroidia; order Bacteroidales; family Porphyromonadaceae; genus Porphyromonas. The sequence goes on along the minus strand of JASBZJ010000137.1, from coordinate 3,385 downwards.
TACTGTTACAATAAACTGTTTTTATGGGTTGCGTAGGAACAAGTTTAAACGTAGCGTTACTAATGTTGGGTTGCGTACTACAATATAATTGTATGGCTTTGCCCTGGTAGTTAATACTATCGATTATTGATGGCATTGTTACCGCATTTGGATCAGGCTCGGTACCCTCAGTTCGTAGTATAAGTTTTTCAAGGGTAAAGTTTTGGGCGTTCTTTTTACTGTAAGTGATAATAAAGCTACTCCTAAGTTTTTGCGAATCGGTATAGCTGTATTCGTAGTCATCGGTGTAGCTACCAATTAAAGTTAAGCCTCGTTGCGTATATGGGTTATAGTCATCGGCATATAAATTCCAAGTGCGTTTTTCTTGGTCGAACGAAACGTAATAACAAAGCTTATTGTTTGCTTTTCCATAACTGGTATGTGTAACGTTTTGTATTAGAGTTTTGCGGTTATATAGGCTATACTTGCCGTTAGCTTTATTATAATATACATCTACTCGTTCAAGCTGTGTTTTCCGTTCACCTCGAACGGTTAATGCAATATAAGTAGTATATACTTCCCCTTTACTGCTTTTTGTTGAGCCAATAGGGTACAATAAATGTTCAAAACCGTTTTGTTGCGAGGGCGAAAAAGTGAAATGGACTTGCCCTTCCCACGATAGAGTTTTGCTGTTAGGGTAGAACAAACTTAATGTTGCTTGGTTGTAAGTAGCCTTAGGCGAGGTATCGTTAAGCATTAGTCCCTTCGACGAAAGTTTAAACTTATCAATAGTACCTTGCCAATATGTATTGTTTAGTGTAGTAGAATCGGCAAAATTAATTACCATTTGCGCATTGCTACCTGCATAAAACAGCAAGCTAACAACAAGAGCAACAAGGTTACGTTTAATAGCTCCCATAACTAACTAAGTGTTTCTGCTAACGTTACTTTGATTTTTTGGCAACTGTTCATTTTGTAGATATAAGTGTTAAGGGCTACATCTATTGAGGTGCTATGGTAGCTTTGTTCGGAAGAACAAGCTCGGGATATTCTTCGGGGAAATTACTCCGAAGGAATTGCAACGTACGTTTACGAGCATCACCAATATTCGAGGTTATATTTTCCCTCCCCAATAATTGTACAACGCCCGTTTGTTCCAGTACTTCCAAAACACTAGGTTGTACCCCACTGAGAATAATTTGGGTGTTTTCGCGTTTATGGAGACGAATCATAGTTTTAAGGTTATGTATAGCGGTTGTATCAATAAACGGTACGCGTCGCATTCGTACAATACGTGCTCTCAAATGCTGGTGTCGGTTGCTCATAATATCCTCAAAACGGTTAGCAATTCCGAAAAAAAAGGGACCATTAATTTCGTACACTTCTACCCCCTTAGGTAAATTAAGGTCGGGTTCCTTAAGGGTATCGATATGCTGATGTTTTTCATCGATGAGTGTGATTTTGGAAGCATCAAGTACACGTTTTAGTAAAATAAGAATCGCCAGCACCATACCAATACCAATGGCTACGGTAAGATCCAACAAAACGGTTAAAAGAAAAGTAACCACTAGTACAATACTATCGCCCTTGGGTCCTTTAAAAAGCGAAATAAACGAACGCCATCCACTCATGTTATACGACACAATTACAAGTACTCCAGCAAGGGTTGCCATGGGAATATGTGCTGTAAGAGGAGAAAGGAACAGAAGAATAAACAAGAGAACAATTGCATGAACTATACCCGCTACGGGGGTTTTGCCCCCATTGTTTATGTTGGTCATAGTTCGAGCTATTGCCCCCGTTACAGGTATCCCCCCAAAAAAAGGAACTACAATATTGGCAATACCTTGCCCAATAAGCTCGGTATTCGAATTATGCTTTGCTCCAATTACGCCATCCGCCACCGATGCCGAAAGTAAACTTTCAATAGCACCTAGCATAGCAATAATAAGAGCCGAAGGAATAAGGGTTTGAATCCGCTCGATACTAAAAGCTGGCACTACAAACGATAGCTTAACATCGCCAATGGCAAAGTTGTCGCCAATGTTAATAGGTCGGTTTAACCCCATTTTTTCCATTATAAAACTAGCCAGAGTAAGTACAATTAAAGCTATAAGCGAGGCTGGCAACTTTTTATTTATTCGGGGAACTACAATAATTATAGCTATGGTGCTCAAAGCGAACAATAGCGAAAGCCAATCAATGCTATGTATATTGGTTGCATAACATTGCCACTTCCCTAAAAAATCGCCAGGTACATTAGCAATTTGCAACCCTAGCAAATCCTTTATTTGTGTAGTAAAAATGGTTACAGCAATACCAGCAGTAAACCCCACTATTATTGGGTAAGGTACAAAGTTTATAATAGTACCTAGCCTAAGCACACCTAATAAAACAAGTATTATACCCGCCATAATAGTGGCTAGCACAAGCCCATCAATGCCATGTTGTTGTATAATTCCATAAACAATAACAATAAAAGCACCCGTAGGACCGCCAATTTGAACTTTACTCCCCCCTAAAAGCGAAACTAAAAGCCCACCTATAATAGCGGTAATTAAGCCTTCAGTAGGCGATACCCCACTTGCTATACCAAAAGCTATGGCTAGGGGCAGTGCTACAATTCCAACAATTACGCCAGCGGTAAGATCCTTTAAAAAGGTTTGTTTGTTGTAACCTCGTAGCTCGTTAAAGAACTGTGGTTTGAAGGGCATACGATTAGGGTGCTCTTTCATAAGTCGAAGTAATTATTATTATGATTAAAACAAGGTATGAGCCTTTTAGTGGCAAGATTCTCTCGCACTGCAAAGATAGCCACTTTATTAGCTATACATTGCTATTTCGAACAAAAGCAAGATCCGTTATAACCTTATTACAGTGTCATTTTTATGAATGAAAACTACTTCACTTAGCCATGTTTCCGCCCGCCATTGCGAAACAATGTTTATGACTGTTTGGGCTAGATAATATTATCAATGGGCGGACACTCGAGGTTCATTCCTACACACTCCGAACACATTTATTTCTTTAGGCGGGCATACAAGTCAACTCCCCCCCTGAATTGTCACTCGCAAGTAAAAAAACAAGCTCCCAAGTACACCTTAAGCATAGTACGCATTGTAGTTTTTCCATATTGTAATATTTTTATTTCCACACATCATTTAATGCACCACTATTTACATAGTAATATAATTTATTTATACAGATAAGCATCTTGATACGAAGTTTAATAACAAAAAATCATCCCATTACTTTACTGTAAGCTGTTGTAACCTTGTTAAAGTCGTATTATTACTTTACTTTTGTGATTAGATGAAAAGGAATTAAACGCATTACGGTGTAAACAGTAATCACTACAAACGTTGCAAAAAGCATACAAGAAAACTTTGCTTACTGCATTATTGCA
>JASBZJ010000136.1 GCA_029983495.1 Porphyromonas sp. | reverse complement strand
CTTCTTTATAAACAGGCCTTTGCATGATGGTGCTATGATTATTTCGGGCGGTAAAATAGTTGCAGCTGGTTGTATATTACCCGTTTCAAATAGCGAAAACCTCGATAAAGATTATGGTCTTCGCCACCGTTCGGCACTTGGTTTATCGCAGGAAACCGATGCCAAAGTGATTATTATTAGTGAAGAGCGTGGAAAAATTTCGTTTGCGCAGAACGGTATTATTCGTAAGGATATAACCATTGAAGAATTGCAGAAAGCTATACAGGAGTAACCCCTCCCCCTTATTGCCATGATTAGTTGTTATAAGTAGGTCGGCTATTAATCCATTATTTTAATACAAAAAGTTTAGTTTACACAAAAGAACCTTGATCCCCATGGAAAAACAGAATAACTTTAAACGAACCTTAGTAACAAGTGCATTGCCATATGCTAATGGACCTGTTCATATTGGTCATTTAGCGGGTGTTTATATTCCTGCTGATATTTATGTTCGTTATAAACGGCTAAACAACGAAGAGGTACTTTTTATTGGCGGTAGCGACGAGCATGGGGTTCCTATTTCAATAAAAGCAAAAAAAGAAGGTGTTACCCCACAGCAAATTGTTGATCGCTATCACGAACTCATTAAAAAATCATTCCATGAATTAGGAATATCGTTTGACGTTTATGGGAGAACAACAAGTAGCACTCATAACCAAGTTGCAAGTGATTTTTTTAGAAAGCTATACGACGAGGGAAAATTTGTTGAACAAGTTAGTGAACAGTATTACGATCCTGAAGCAAAAATGTTTCTTGCAGATAGGTACATTGTAGGCACTTGTCCCCGTTGTGGCAACGAAAATGCCTATGGCGACCAATGTGAAGCCTGTGGTTCCTCGCTAAATGCTACCGATCTTATCAATCCTCATAGCACCATTAGTGGCGCAAAACCAATACTTAAGGAAACAAAGCATTGGTTTTTACCCCTTAATGCATATGAACCCTGGCTTAAAGAATGGATTTTACAGGGGCATACTGAATGGAAACACAATGTGTATGGCCAATGTAAAAGCTGGATTGATGGAGGGTTGCAACCACGTGCTGTAAGTCGTGACCTTGATTGGGGAATACCTGTACCCGTTGAGGGTGCTGAAGGTAAAGTACTGTATGTATGGTTCGATGCTCCAATTGGATATATTAGTAATACAAAAGAGTTATTACCCGAAAGTTGGGAAACGTGGTGGAAGTCGCCTTCAACAAGGCTAATACACTTTATTGGTAAGGATAATATCGTATTCCATTGCATTGTTTTCCCCGCAATGCTAAAGGCAGAAGGCAGTTTTATTCTTCCCGATAACGTTCCTGCGAACGAATTCTCGAAGGAAATAAAATATCTACTAGCCGAAATTGGGCTGTTTGGTTGCATGAGTATTTAAACGATTTTCCTGGAAAGCAGGATGTATTGCGCTATGTTTTGACGGCAAATGCGCCTGAAACAAAGGACAACGACTTTACCTGGTCCGATTTTCAGGCTCGTAACAATAATGAGTTGGTAGCTATATTTGGCAATTTCGTTAACCGTAGCCTTGTGCTTACACATAAATACTTCGAAGGAATGGTACCCCCTTGCGGAGAGCTTTCGGAATACGATAAGCAAACGTTTGAAAAGCTTGGTCAAATAGCGCCACTTATAACCGATAATATCGAAAACTTCCGTTTTCGTGAAGCCTTAAAAGAAGCTATGAACTTAGCCCGTTTAGGCAATAAGTACTTAGCAGATACTGAGCCTTGGAAAGAATACAAAACAAATCCTAAGCGTGTAGAGACCATTCTCCACATTGCACTTCAAATAACGGCAAACTTATCTATCGCTTTTGCTCCATTTACCCCCTTCACTTGTGAAAAGCTTGTAAAAATGCTTAACCTGAAACCATACAGCTGGAGCGATTTGGGGCGTAACGACCTTTTTTCGGCTGGAGACAAAATTGGAAATGTTGAATTGCTTTTCGAGAAAATTGAAGATGAAACCATTGCTGTTCAAACGAATCGTTTAGCGCGTATTGCCGAGGAGAATAAACTGAGTGAACTAAAAGCTCCTGCTCAGCACGAGGATTGTTCATTCGATACCTTTATGGCTTGCGATTTACGAGTGGGGCTAGTTACGGCATGTAGTAAAGTTGCCAAAAGCGATAAACTACTTGAACTTCGTATTGATGATGGCATGAAAGGACGTACTATACTTTCGGGAATCGCAAAGTATTACAATCCCGATGAACTTGTAGGTAAAAAGCTTGTTTTTATAGCTAATTTACCGCCACGAAAAATGATGGGGAAACTAAGCGAAGGAATGGTTCTTTCGGCGGTAGACTATGCTACGAACGAGCTGAAGGTGCTTTTTGCCGACGACAGCCTTAACCCTGGTAGTACGATTGGTTAAGCAACATAGAAGCCTTTGTTTATTATAATGGGCTTTTCTGTACTCGATTTTGTTATTATGCTAGCGGTAGTTGCCATGCTTGCATGGTTTGCTACTAAGCAACGTAGGCGTAGGGTAGTACGAACCGAGGAAAGCCCATTGTTACCAGGTGAAACTATTGATATTGAAAGTTCACCCCTACTAAAACTTCATAAGGCACAGCCTGGTAGCGAGCCTTTCTTCTTATGTTTTGATACCGAAACCGTTGATGTTCTTGTGGGTAATGAGAACATCGACGGTTCAACTCTTATGCCAAATCTTTTGGCTCTTTCGTTCTGTTTACTCGATCGTAGTGGAAGGTGTATCTTCTTTTCTAGCGAAGTATTGCAACCAAGTAGTATTCCTACCGCTGATGCTATTAAAATACATGGTATAACAACTGAGCGAATTATGCGTGAAGGGAGGAATGCAACTGAAGTAATTGAAATGTTTCGTTCGTGCCTTGTAAAAGCTCATGTTGTAGTAGCTCATAATTTAGCCATACACAAAGCTATAGTTGACCAACAAGTAGTGAGACTTAAGATGGACCCGTTGCCTTGGCAGGGTAGGGATTTTTTTTGTACAATGCTTAATGGTCAAAGTTATCTTCGGCAACATGATCCTTTTTATCCTGATTCATACCCTTCGTTACGAACGCTTTATGCCAAACTATACTACGATCGTTATAATCTGCATTTTTATCATAGAAATAAGTCAAAGGCGGATTTATTACTTGTTATAGCATGTTTAGTATACCTATATAGGCAACCTTGAATATTACTGTGTGTTATTAAGCTTATCCTTGCTACGCATTACTTTGAATTTAGGGCTTTATTGTGTTATTTTATAATGCCCAAGTAATGTAGCCACCACGCAAATGATAAACCATTAATTGAGGTAGGAACAAAGGGCACTGTGCTTAGTGTTTCTTTTAATAGTGTTCCCCCCATAATTGTTTCGAAGCCTATTCCTTTGTCGCCTGAAAATAGGGGGCGATTCCTATTGTTCAGTTGATAGGAAACGTAGGGGCGAATGATGTTTTTTAATCTACTATGGGGTGTTTTTAACTGATTCAATCTACTGGTATCATCTGGGAAAAGCACACCAAGTTCCTCAAATATTTCGTAAGCGATTTGTTCGTACAGATTTGTCCCTTTAAGTAGGTTGAATGGTAACCGGAATGTAAATTCGCATAATTCCCTGTCGAGGTATGGCATTGATACATTGTTGTTAAAGTATTGCCACGAACGTGCTGAATTTATATAGTATTTAGTTTCCCAATTGTATATGTGGTATCTTGCAAAGGCATAAAGCCCCAATTGATCAAGGTTATGTTCCATAAGTTCATTTTTGTGGATTGCAATTAATCGTTTATAGTCTCTTTTGTTTAACTTACGCCCACTACCATAATACACTGCCATGAAGTGTGGTAAAAGATTTTTATTCCAATGGTATAGTTGTGTAAGCATATTCGACCATTTACCCGCATGTGCGCCTCCATTATGCCCTGGTAATACTACTGCTTGGGGAAACATTTGGGCAATCTCTTTAGCCGAAGTGTATTCAGCAAAGTAGTACCCCGATGATAAGCCACTTATATACTCGAGGTATGCAAGTATTTCTTTATTCTGTGTGTACCCAAGTTCCTTGTCAAAACCCTTTGGAATAGAACCTACAAACTGGTGCTTAAAACCGAGTTTATAGGCTATTTTTTGTGCTTTTATAACTTCCTCGGTATGTTCATTTATTCCATAGGTTAGGGTTGTTACAGGAGGCTTCCCCATTTTCTTTAGAAAGCATGCAATTAGTCGCGAATCCAATCCTCCTGTTAGTGGAAGAACGATTGGTCTTTTACCAATAATTTGTAGCATCCGTTCCATTGCATTACTCAAAAGCCTTTTGTAAGTTTGTTTTGCTTGGGTATTGTTTATAACGCTAATAGGAGCGGAATCATAAGGAAAATAGGTATACTGGTATAATGTAATGTAATTGGGCGTGGGGGTATAATGAACAATGGTACCTGGTTGCATGCGTTTTATTTCGCTATGTAGTGTTTCTTCTTTTGGAGTAAACCCGTGCTGCGAAAAATAAAGTACAGTATTGTAGTCCGTACGGATAGGTTCATTTTTTTGTAGTAATTCGAAGCCATTATCGCTAATCAGCAACTCGTTATTAATGACTCGATAATATACGGCTCTCGAAGCAAAATGATCTACTACGATAAACCGCTCACCATCGCTTAGTAATGGTGAAATGTAGAACCATTCGCCATTTAGAGTATTAGCAAGTTCGCATACCTGTTTGGGTGTATTTGCTTGACTAAAGTAATTGACTATTTGTTTTGTGCTAAGCATTATGTTCGATTCCCGAATAAAGGCCACTCCAATGGCGAGCGCTTCAGTATAAGAGTTGCTGATTCGTATAATGTTTTTCATGGTTTGTTCTACATAAAAAAAGAATTTTGCTTATTTATAGTGTTTAGTAGCTTGTTGGGGCTTTTAATCCTGTTATAACAAGGTTTTACTATGGGTAAGCGTATAGATATTGTACCGCAGAAAAGTAATACTTTTAGTTATGTTGCTATACAAGTATATAACGGAAAGGCTCCGAATCCCTAAGTGGGAAACGGAGCCTTAGAACTATAATTGTAAGGCGAACCTTATATTAGCGGCGAATGCCGAGTTTAGCAATAAGGGCGCGATAACGTTCTATATCCTTTTTGGCAACGTAATCGAGTAAACGGCGACGCTTACCTACGAGCATTTTCATTGAACGTTCGGTAGCAAAATCCTTTGGGTTTTTGCGTAAGTGTTCAGTCAGGTGCTTAATTCGGTATGTAAACAAAGCTACTTGGCTTTCAACGCTCCCCGAGTCCTGCTCGTTTTTGCCATTATTGGCGAAGATTTCTTTCTTCTTGGTGGAATCCAGATACATTTCTTTTGTACTATTCTAATTATTAAACT
>JASBZJ010000135.1 GCA_029983495.1 Porphyromonas sp. | reverse complement strand
AATACCGAGCGTTTTATGAGTAAACTGAAATAAACGGTACCAATGTTCGGAACCTTATAAAGAGGATATCTATCGAAGGAACAAAAGGGATGGAACCATAATGGTCAACATCCCTTTTTTATAGATACAGCCCCGAAAAGGGTGTTATTTGTTTGTGTTAACTGATCTAGGAAAATATCAAAATTCTTCTCCATACACTAAAGCTATTGTGTTAGAAAAATATGGCTATATCATCACGCCAAAGTATTACAACGATAACACAGTGGTTACAGTTTCTCTGTAGTTACGAACAAGTACTTCCGATAGTTTTCCTCGTTTCGTAGCATCGCTATTTACATTACGTGTTGCCCAAACTCTTGCTATATTGTAATTAGCAAAAAGCTTATCCATAAAATCATCATTCATAGGAGCAGATAGACCATCTGAATTACTGAGTAAAAAGTAGAATCCATTTGCATTGATTTTATCACAAAACTTCTTTAAACGATATTGTTCTGTATCGCTAAAGCGATATTTAGTATAACTAGTAAAATTAGATGTGGGTGTTAAAGGTCGATATGGAGGATCCAAATAAAAAAGCGTTTTACCTTTTGCATAATCAAAAGTATTAGCAAAGTCGCCACAAACGATCTCAACCTTTGCTAAAATATGGCTATCAGCCAAAATTGTTTCAGTATCGCATATGCAAGGGTTATTATAACGCCCAAAAGGAACATTAAAGTGCCCTTTCTTATTCTCTCTATAAAGCCCATTAAAACAAGTCTTATTTAGGAATATAAAATTAGCCGAGCTTGTTACATCATCAAATCCACCTTCATTAAACAATTGCCTCTGGTAAAGAAAATAATCCTTTCGGCTCTCTTCGTTCGGTAAGCATTTATAATAATGCTCTATGTCTTGCGGTATATTAATCAGTTCGTTTGGCTTATCACGTAATACAGTATAACACTGGCATAAGTAAGGGTTAATGTCGTTAATTACAGCTTTCTTAATGTTCGTGTATTTTGCAAGCATATGAAAAAGCATTGCCCCGCGCCACCAACAAAAGGCTCTATATAAGTTACGTCATTCCATTGCGAAAAGTCGAAAGGTAAGTAGGATTCAATTTGGGGAATAAGTTGCCCCTTTCCCCCTACCCACTTTATAAATGGCTTAGGGTTTCTAAAGAATTGATTGGGAAATAGTGAGGCTGAGCTATAATTCATATACATATATTATCAGCTCAAAGTTAGCATAAAAACATATTTAGCTGGCGTTAAACACATCCATAAAGGGGAAGAGGAAGATACTGCTTCGATAGAACAAATGAGGAAGCACTAGTGAAACCATTGTATAATACCTCATTACAGCGTGGTACAGAGGTATGGCAAAACCAAGGGGGAGAAACCATAATGGCTCCTCCCCCCTTCTTGTTTCGATAAAAGTCTTTTTGAATTAAAGCATAAGCTTTACGCAATTAACCATACCATTACTTTGCACGGACAAAATATATGTGCCACGAGGGATATCTGTAATACCGAGCTTATTACCAATCGCATATCGAACTATATCACCCTCAAGCGAATAAAGAACAATTTTTGAGCTAATCATTCCTTCAATGCAAATAACATCCCCTTGGTGTATATAATCAACATCGCCATAATTAATGGGGAATAAGGCACCTGTGGGGTTACTACCAAAATACAATGCAGGATTTACGATTTGTACCTGTTTGTTACCAACCCGATCAACAAGCTCGAACTTTAGGTTGTACCAGCCATCAGCACAGTTACTTACTTTTGCCGTATAATAGTAACCATATGCGGGGAAGTAGTAATTTTCGGGGACTTCGGTTGTACTTAGTTCCACCCAGTTATTCTCTTCATTCTGCGAGGCAATATACACTTTTACCACTGTTGGCTTTTCGCAAGGGTAATATTTTCCGCCTTTTGCACCAGCCTCTTCGCGAAAGTCACCAGCCGAAAAATTAATTGTAGCCTCATCACCTGATGCAAACAAGTGAGTTATTTTACCCCGATTATTACGTAGTTGTAACATCTGTAGGGTTGGTGCAACATTGTCATCGGCATTCGTTTGAACTTCGTGAATAAGGGTGTGCTTTGCTTTATGCCCACTAACTAAAACATTTTCGGTAGTAAGGTTATATATCGTAATATTTCCATCCTCTTTTTTTGTGCCTTTTGCTGTAAAAAAGTCAGTCATATGCTCCTCTCCGTATCTACCTATGTAAGCAGGCACTAGTTGGGTTCCATTATTATATGTTATTACCGATGCAATGGGGCAAGTAGCTCCAAAAGGCTCATTTGCATACTCCTCTAACAAAAAACTATAGGCCTCAGCACCTGGCATAATAACCGAGTTTTGCCCCGTATTATCGTATTCAAACCGTTGGGGTAAACCGTGATTTATGTACGTCAACTTGTTATTTTTCACTGTAATCGAAGGGGTTACAATAAAAAAGAAGGTCGAAAAGGAATCTTTTTCACCTTTATATTTAGCATCGCAATATCGAAGTTTTACAAGGGGCTGAAAGTCATTATCTCCTTGGTTCGACAAATCGGCCATAAAGCCAATAACGCCATCAACTGCTTTAAGCTTGGAATCGGAAAAACGAGTATTGGCTACCATATTGCCTTTGTAAGATAAAGTAAAATCGAAACCCGCATAATGGGAATTATCGAATTCCTTTCTATGCCCGAACTGCGAGGTTTCGAACTTCTGGTTTATTGCTTTAATTTTGGTATAATCATTTGCAACAATTGACTTCTTTAGGTCGCCCTTACAGCACAAAAAATACTGTTTTCCGTTGTGTGTCATTTTACGACCATCAATAAAGTATATTCTATCGCTCACATTGTTTACGTTAAACTCCTCACTTATGCCTTTAACGCGGTAATCTCCCCCAAATTTTAATAGCACAATACCCTGCCCTTTAACCACAAAACAGGTTGTGCTATTTAGTTTTGTGGTATTGCCATTAAATACTACTTTATTCCCTTCATATTGGTTTAAAGTCATTTCTTCGCCACTCTCGTTATAGGATTTTATCGTATAGGGGTTTGTAGCAGTTGTTGGGTCGAACTCTATAGTTTTATCGGCATTAATAACAACCTGCTCCTTAAAAACAATATAGGTGCGTAGTGCTTTTTCATAAACCACGTGTAAGTCGTACGTTCCCTTCGGTACCATTACCGAAACCGATTTTTTTAAGTCGGTAATGGGTATGGTTATGCTGTTATTATATAATGCAATAGCCGTTGGGGTATAGCCATCGGCATTAATCGAATTAATCGTTACAGTAACCTGCTCAGTAGCACTTTGTAGGGAGCATAATTGTTTTGGCGAATAAACCTTATATGCCTTTGTTTGGTAAACCGAAAATTGGGGCGAGTACTCGAAAGAATGGCTAACATTAAAGCCATCATATTCAGGCGAATCATTACCAACTAAAATTTGCTGAGCCAATAAGGCTTCAGCAGTAAATAATAAGCTTGTACATAGTAGTACACCTAGTTTTAATAGCTTCATCATAATAGGAAAAAACAATTAGAAATATTTAGATGGCAGAAACTGAACTTATTAAGAGGGAGAACATCTACACATGCTCCCCCTCGACAATTAAAAAACAAAGTGTAACAGGTTATGAACGACCTATTAACACCTCAACACACTACAATTAATTAACCATTATTTTCCGTGCAAAAACTTCGCCTTGTAATGGCTTTACTTTTACAATATAGATCCCTGCTGGCAACGAAGTATTCGCTATGCGTAGCCCTTCGAGGGTATAAACCTGTATATCGGCTCCATTTTCGGAATAAACAACACTGCCCTCTTCGTTAACCGATAATTGACCTCTATTCCCTTCTATAAATAGTGCGTTTAAAGGGGTAAGGGTAACTTTTGTACTGTTGTACACCTCGCAATTTGCATACCCTTTGGCAGGGCTTTTTGCAAGGAAGGCAATAACCTCTACGTTATCGTAATCCCATTTTTCATCAACCGAAAGTTCTGCTTTATACGAATAAGTATTATCGCTATTGAGGGTAACTTTTGCACCATCCTTACCACAGCCAAAAATACGGGGTACCCCGGTTAATATAAACGGATTGAGTTTTCCCGAATCATCCTTACCCGTGCCAGCTTGTTCGCGGGTTTCGATATCATTCTCAACAAGAACAATGTTTACGTATAAGTTATCCTTATCAACATGTTCAGGCAAAACCTTTCCTGTAACCTCAATAAACAACTTTTTTTGGTCGGGATTAAATTCCCGTTTGAGTTCAATCGAAGCTACCGCAGGTCGGCTTAAGACCTCTTCGAAGAAATTCCTCATAAAGGGAGAAGCATCGCCCGAAGCAGGAATAGCGGGGTTATGGAATTGTGCTTTCTTAAACGTTTTTCCAAAATCGGTAATTCGTCTATCAAAACATATAGCCGGGGCAAAAGGCGATTCTTCACCATAAAGCAATTCCAAATACTTACTTTCTGCAAGGCTATAAACATCGGGTAAGTACCCCGCATGGTGCGTTATCCAACAAATCCTATCGTTATACTTTTCCCTATCTATTAAAGCATGGATGTTCTCATGAGCTTTGGGGCAGGACGAACATTTAAGTGTTGAGAACATTTCAACTAGCACAGTACGTTCCATACCATCACGAACAATATCCTTAATTAGTATGGTTTGTTGCTTTGAAGTAATGCGTTTGCCATTAACAGCCCATATATCCACCTTTAATTCATCGCCATTATTTGCACTTACACCATCAAGTGTAATTGTTTTTTCGCCTAATACGGGAATATTCGCATTTGCTTTTGTTCGACCTATAACCTTTGTGCCACGCACCACACGTATTTCAATATTATCAATGGTGTTTGCACCTTCATTTCGAACCTCCGCTAAAAGTTGAACATTTTTATTCTTATCGAGCACATACAACTGTCGTATTTGCTGTAAATCAGCACGATTATCAATTATTTCGGATGGCCCCGTAACGATGAGTTGGATACACAAAGCCCCCGATTCGTTCACATTATTCTGTATACGGGTATTATCAATGGTAATGTAGTGCGAATCACGAGGAGCACCGAAGTTATTATCCGAAGCTACTACAAAGGGATTATCTTGTGGCACATTCTCTTGCCTATATTCGTAACCAAAAACTACTTCAAAGTCGCCAGCATTAAGGGGTTCATCGAACATTACTATGTTCCAACCTTTTTTAAGGTCAACCTCCTTACTGCGGATGCTTGTTCCGCGCAACTTATCTTTAATAGCCACTTTAGCCCGGCGTATATCGGCAGCAACACCAACCCGTACACCCAGTATCTTACAGTTTTTAAGCTCGTTTATATACGAACGTGCGTAACGAGCCCAGTGTCCAATTTCGTTATCAACTAGCTGCGTTTTAAGGTATCCCTTTCCATAA
>JASBZJ010000134.1 GCA_029983495.1 Porphyromonas sp. | reverse complement strand
CAGCCATACGTCCAGCTCCCTGCGAAATTTCTTCCTGTATACCGCCATCGGATACGAATGCGTAAATGCGTTGTGGCATAACATTTTCACCAAAGCGATTCGCCACAATTTTTGCAGCTATGGCAGCCCCAACGGCAAAGGTATGCCCTTGCCCAAGTGGCCCACTGGTATTTTCAATTCCGCGTTTAATATTCCGTTCGGGGTGCCCGTGGGTAGGGCTTCCCCATTGGCGGAATTGTTTTAGCTCCTCAACTGTAAATAAGCCAGTAAGCATAAGTTGCGAATATAACATTGGCGACATATGCCCCGGATCCAGAAAGAATCGGTCGCGAGCTATGCGATCGGGAGTATTAGGGTCGTAGCGAAGGTATTCGGCAAAAAGCACATTAATAAAATCGGCTCCACCCATTGCTCCGCCAGGGTGCCCACTTTTAGCCTCTTCAACCATAGCTATGGCAAGGCCTCTTATGTTGTTCGCTGTACGAAAAAGATTTTCTTCGCTAAAACGTGTCTGTTCCATTTTATTTTAAACCAATAGGTTCACCAATAAAGGCTTTGTATTAATCGTGTTTAATGTTTGGAAGTTCAAGGCCGTAACCTTTCTTTTTATCAATGGCTTTAAGGTAAATGCTAAGTATAAGGGCAAGTACACCAAAGCAAGCAAATATAAGCATGGGTACTGTGTATAACCCTGGTTGACCTGCAAGGTTGGGGTGGTTGCTCTTAATACCATCTAATACCGAACCAATCATTATAGGAACAAGCATTAACCCTACGTTCTGAATCCAGAATGTTGCCGAATAAGCGCTACCTAACACTTTATTATCGATAAGCTTAGGCATAGAAGGCCAAAGTGCGGCAGGCACTAGCGAGAACGATATACCTAGTACAACAATAGCAACAAAAGCTACAATGGTACCCATTGTTGAGGAAACCGATTGGAAGGGGAATAGGGCAAACGTGCTGTGGCAAATAATCATCAGTATCGAACCTATCATAAGCATCGAGGCTCCCTTACCTTTATTATCAAGGTATGCGCCAAGGAACGGAGTAATAAGCATAGCCCCAATAGGGAAGAGACTGAAAATTCTACTTGCAAACGAGGTTTCCCATCCTAACTTTACTTCGAGCATTTCGGTAGCGAACTTTTGGAAGGGGAATATTGCCGAATAGTAAAGAACACATAACAAAGCAACAACCCAGAAAATTCCACTGCCGAATACTTTACCTAAGTCCTTAAGGCGGAAGGGTTCTTCTTCTTCTTGAGCATCGGTTTTTACTTCGTTATCGAGTTTACGGTCGAAAATACCATATATGAGGTAGAATAATAGACCAATACAAAGTAGTATGAGGCAGAAAATTACGGGTGCTTGCACATTATTGTACTTTTCGGCAAGCAAAGGCGAAAGCCAAAACACGGCGAATACTCCTAAGCGTGCAACCCCCATTTCAATACCCATTGCTAAGGCCATTTCCTTACCATGGAACCATTTTACGATGGC
Source organism: Porphyromonas sp. (assembly GCA_029983495.1). Classification (GTDB taxonomy): domain Bacteria; phylum Bacteroidota; class Bacteroidia; order Bacteroidales; family Porphyromonadaceae; genus Porphyromonas. The sequence goes on along the minus strand of JASBZJ010000134.1, from coordinate 3,941 downwards.
ACGCGAAACCGTTACACCCCCCATTTCGGTACCACAACCAAAAATCATAAAGCCTAGCGAGGCTAGCTTGGCTGTTGCAGGGAAGGCTGTCCACCAGCTATTTAACCATGTGTATAGGCCCGTGTGGGTAAAAGCTCCACTTAGGGCATAAACTTTTATGGCTGCTCCTATTACCATAAGGCTTCCCGAAAGTAATGCCGTAAACCGAACGCCCATTTTATCGAGAATAATACCAGCAAAAATTAGGAAGAAGGCAAATACGTTGAGGAAGAACTCACTACCGCCATAAAGGCCGAAAGTTCTACTATCCCAATGTACCTGCTCCTCGAGCATTGTTTTCAGGGGCGAAAGTACGTCTACAAACATGTAGGCGAAAAACATGGTTAGTGCAATTAAAAAAAGCACTACCCAACGAACTGTTGCGTTGTCGCGAATAGATGTATGAACAGATTGTGACATAAGTTGAATGTTATTTGTTTTTACTATGATAATAGGATTGATTGTTCAACTTGGCTTGCGAAGAAGTTTTTTAATACTTCCGAAACTATATAATTGCTACCGCCAACATAAATAAGGTCGTTGCTATCAGCCTTTTGTGTTGCGGCTAGATAGGCTTCGCTTATGGAGGGATAGGCTTGCCCACAAAGCCCAATATGTTGTGCAACTTGGTGCATTTGGTCGGCCTTTAAAGCTCTTTCGCCCGTTGGGGTTGCAAAGTAATACGTTGTATTTGCTTTGGGTAAAATATTTAGTACATCTTCCCACGCTTTATCGGCTACCATACCAAAAACTATGTGTAGGTGCTTAAATGCTTCGTGCTTAAGTTGCTCAACATTTTGTGTAATACCTGCAATATTATGCCCCGTATCGAGTATCACTTTGGGCGATAATGCTACGGTTTGCCATCGGCCTAATAAATGGCTATTAGCTACAACATGGGCAAAGCCATCAACTACTGCTTTGTTTGTAAGTGGTAGAATCGATTTTTGCTTAATAACTTGCAGGGTACAAAGTAAAGTGCGTGTGTTATACTTTTGGGCTTCGCCTTTTAGAGCCGTACGTATGGCACCAAAGGGGCTATGGGGTACAACTAGTGTTTGTTCGGTTGCTTCGATAGCCTCCAAGGGGTAATCCTCGGCATAAAACAAAGGAGCGTTATTGCTACTGGCTACCGAGGCAATAACCGCTCCGTATTGTGTTTTACCTTCGCCTAAAATTACAGGTACATGGGGTTTTATTATTCCTGCTTTTTCGAATGCAATTTTTTCGATTGTATCGCCAAGGAACTGCGTATGATCCAAGCTAACATTGGTAATAATCGAGGCTAGTGGCGTAATAATATTGGTGCAATCCAATCTACCGCCCATACCGACTTCAATTACTGCAAGCTCCACATTATTTTCGGCAAAGTAGGCAAAGGCCATCAAGGTAGTAATTTCGAAAAACGAGGGTTTCCACTTTTCAATCAGTGGCATTGCCTGTTCCACAAAGTTTACCACATAGTTTTCCTCAATAGGGGTACCGTTAATACGGATTCGTTCCCGAAAACTTACCAAGTGTGGCGATGTAAACAAGCCAACCTTAAGCCCTTGTTCGATAAAAACGCTAGCCAGTGTTGAGCTTACCGAACCTTTACCATTGGTCCCCGCTATATGTAACGAGCGAAACTTTTGGTGTGGGTGTCCTAATACTTGGCTCATACCAAGCATCCGTTCAAGCCCGGGTTTGTATGCTTCAGCTCCTTTTTGTTCGAATGCGGGTGTAGCGTTGTACAAAAAGTCGATTGTTTGCTGGTAGTTCATCCTTTGTATGTAAAGTGTAAGGTCCTTACTATCGTATAATGGTTTGGGTACGATCGGGGCCAACCGAAACTATCGCAATAGGGGTTTGCAGTGCCTTTTCGAGGTAATCAACATAAAGCCTAAAGGCCTCGGGAAACTCCGATTCCTGCTTAATTTCGGTGAGGTCCTTTTTCCATCCACTTAAAGTTTCGTATATGGGTTCGATATCCTCACTCATGGTAAAGGGTACATTTTCAACCTCTTTACCATTTATGCGGTATGCGCGACAAACTTTTATTTCATCGAGGGTATCAAGCACATCGCTCTTCATCATAATAAGCTTTGTTACGCCATTAAGCATAATAGTGTAACGGAGTGCAACAAGATCCAGCCATCCACAGCGACGTGGTCTACCCGTTACAGCACCAAACTCGTGCCCTCGTTCGGCAAGTATTTTTCCTGTTTCGTCGAAAAGCTCGGTAGGGAATGGCCCTTCACCCACGCGGGTACAGTAGGCTTTGAATATCCCAAATACATCGCCTATTGTTCGGGGGGCAATGCCTAGCCCTATACAACTACCTGCCGAAATGGTATTACTCGAAGTTACAAAGGGGTACGAACCAAAGTCGATATCGAGCAACGAACCTTGTGCCCCTTCGGCAAGAACCTTTTTACCATTTGCAAGCGATTCGTTCACAAAATATTCGCTATCGACCAGGGTAAAGCCTTTGAGGTACTCTATGGCTTCGAAAAATTCCTTTTCCTTTTCTGCTAGCGAGCTTGTATCGAAGTCAAAATGCTGTAGTAATTCGAGGTGGCGAAGCTTTGTTTCCTCATATTTTTCGCGGAAGTTAGCAAGCTCGGTATCGCCAATGCGTAGCCCTCGGCGAGCAACCTTTTCGGTATATGTGGGGCCTATGCCTCGCCCGGTGGTTCCAATTTTACTTTTTCCACGACTGGTTTCGTTAGCTGCATCGAGCATGCGAAGTGTGGGTATAATTAAGTGTGCTTTACGCGAAATACGTAACCTTTCGCGGGGGTTGTGCCCACTCTTTTTTAAACTCTCTACCTCGTCCCTAAAAAGTACGGGGTCAAGTACTACACCGTTACCTATAAGGTTCAGTTTATTCCCTTGGAATATGCCCGAGGGTAGCGAGCGAAGTACATATTTTTCGCCTTCGAACTCTAACGTGTGCCCCGCATTGGGACCACCTTGAAACCTTGCTACTATATCGTACTCAGGGGTTAATACATCTACTATTTTCCCTTTTCCTTCGTCGCCCCATTGCAGGCCGAGTAGTACATCCACCTTTTCCATGGTTTGTTGCATGCTACTGAATTAATTCTTTTTCGTTTGCTTTTTCGAGAATAACTTCCGTTTACAATCCTGGCAATAGCCAAAGCTAAGCATTACCGGACGAACTTTATGGAACCGTGGAACAATGGTTCGTAATAGTTGTTCATAAAGCTTATAACGGTGAAGGTAAATAACTTTGCCACATTCGTTACACACTACAACCAGCCGGTTATGGCAGTATGCCGAGGCTAAGTACATTGTGCCTTGTGGTAGGGCAAGTTTTACCGTTACGCCAGCCTTGCAAAAAAGGTTTAGTGTGTTGTATATGGTTGTTATGCTTACACGTGTGCCTAGTTGTTGTACGGCTTGGTGTAGCGTGGGTACAATAAAAGGGTGTGTTTGTTCCATTACTGCCGATAGAATTCGTTTGCGCTCGAAGGTGAGGATATGATCGCCTGTGCCTAAGTAAGCTTTTAATGCTTCCATGGCCAAGCTGTATGAATCCTTTTCTTCTTGTGGCATTTTCGTCATGGGTCCACCTTTTATCGATATCATTACAAAGATACGCACTTTCGATGGAGTAACTTGTTCCATGCGTATGGAATGATATTGTATTTTAGGTTCTTTTTGTTTGTGTGGATAATATTTCGTGCGGGCAAATGTTTTGTGAATTGTTTTGTTTGATTGTGGGCATTATTGTGGGCATTTGTAGGGGCGAACCTGTGTGTCCGCCCGTATGTGTACCATGTTTCGTATTGTTGTTTTGTTTGTTTGCGAGTATTTTGATTGCGGGCGTTGGTTTCGGTATTTGTAGGGCGGTATGTCAAAACTCTTGTTTTGTTTCACCCCCAATTTTTTGCTTC
>JASBZJ010000133.1 GCA_029983495.1 Porphyromonas sp. | reverse complement strand
CAGGACAATCTTGCTCGCAAGATTGTGAGACTGTTGACTTTTGCAACAGTCTCACCTTATTTTTCAAAGATCTCGCAATACAATTCATTGCATCAGCTTGTAGGTATATTTCTTATTTTGAATTGTTAGTACAAAAAGCATCGCTTCGTTACTTGCATGCGTTGGGATTGTAAGCGTATTCCCCATCTTTGTGGCTATAACTTCACCTTTACTATTGTAAAGCATAGCATCATCAACATGACTATCGAAATAGAATGTATTATTGCAATAGTAAAAATACTTATTGGCAACAGGCGAATCAGTTGCATTGTCTATAGCAAAAACACCTTGCACCCATGTAGCTTTTTCAATTGTAAAAGTAGCGGCTTCTTCCTCTACCCCATTAACTGTAATATACGCTAGTTTATACTTTTCATTAGGTGTTGCAATAACACTTAGTCCATCACCTTTAGTAACTTTTGTTCCGCTAGCTACATTTTCGCCTTGTTTGTTCTGTAACGCAATCGTTCCGTTTAAGGCAGGCACAATAAACACATATGCATCATCGCACCCCGCACCATTGCCAGTTTCGTTTACACTCCACCCCCGGTGTGTGGCTAAAACAGTTTCGGACGAAGCAACGTCGTTTCGCTGATGTGTTCCCTTGTCGGATACACGCAAAGAACAATTATCGGCAATTTTATCGGTAACTTCTGTTGGATATGCAGGAAGAGTTGCAAACAAATCGTTTAGTTCGCAAGCCGAAAGACCATTATTTGCACAGTTAAGGTATATGAGTTTTTCGTTCTTACTCAAATTAAGTCCTTTAATAGCATTATCATTCACGTAAAGCACCTTTAACTGTTTTAACCCCTCGGTATTCAACTGTTTAAGCTTATTATGGGTAACGGCTAATGTAACCAGTTGTGCATTATTCGAAAGCTCCAAAAGGGTTAAGTTGTTATTGTTCAATTTAAGTTCTTCAAGTTGAGTAAGCTTTGTGAGATCAACTGAACCTAAGGCATTGTTTTGCACATCTAACTTTATAAGCTCAGGGGTATCGTTAAGGTTTAATTCGGTTAGCTTATTATTTCTGCAATCAAGTTCCTTAAGCCGTTTATTCTCCGAAAGATTAAGCGAGGTAAGCCCATTCCCAAAACACACCAACTTATTAAGTTTTTTATTCGAAGTTAAATCAAGCAACTCAATATCGGTATAAGCACAATCAAGCGTACTTAAGTTTTTAAGTGTTTGGGTATTTAGCTGTTTTATTGGGTTCATATATAGCAATAGTTCGCTTAAGTTTGCCATTCCCTTAATGCTAACACCGCTAAACTTATTATCCCAAGTTCCCATACCAGGATAGGAGGAAAAGTCGGCAGCCAGCAACTCGCCTTTAATAACGATTCTATTACCTAAGGCAACCCCATCGATACGTTTAAGAACATCCTTACCTATACTATAATGTTGTTCCGTTCCATCCCCCCAATCAATAATAATATCATCGTTTGTGAAAGGTGTAATTGCAAACGATAGGGGCTGCTCCTTAATTGTTGAAAGTGTTATGCTATTTTCTTCCTTCCACTGCACTTCAATCGTTGCATTATCATTACTTAGTACAAAAGGATTGGCTTCGATTTTTTTCCCATCAACGAGTATACCGGGGGAATAAAACCCTTCGTTCGAAGTAATACGAGCATACGTTTCCCACCCCGAGTTTGCCTTGTTTGTTATGGGTTCAATTTTATTCGTAATAGGGTTGAATTGCTCAAGTACTACATGCCCCTGCCGGTTATTATACTTTAAATTGATGTTGAGTTCTTTGCAAACTGCTTTTTTACTTCGCTCAACAAATTTTATATCAGGCTTCCATTTATACTGTTCACTCACAATTTCCATTTCATCGGCACCTTCAGCATTACACCCTTCGAGGAAAAGATTTGTGCTGTAGCCGGGGCGAGGGTTATCCCACATGGTATTGAACATAAAGTTAATACTACATGGGGTAAAGGCCGAATTGTTACGAATATCGATTAGCGTTAGCGACGTGTTCTTATGGAAATTAAGAACCATAAGCTTATTATTTGCGGCTCTTAAAGTTTTAAGATACGTGTTATTTTCGAGGTTTAAGTTTGCTATGTGGTTATTCGAGCAATCGAGTTCTATAAGTAAACTTTGCTTCGAAACGTCAACCTTAGTAAGGTTATTGTTCGACACATTTATACGTGTTATTTTCGGGCAATTCGAAACATCAACAGCCGATAGTTTATTCTGTTGAGCATAAAACATGGTTAGCTTAGTAAGCTTCGATAGGTTTAAGTTGTCGATTTGATTGTTAGCAACATTAAGTTGTTGCAGTTCGTTTAAACCATCGAGTTCAAGTGTTGTAAGGTAATTTTGGTTTAATGTTAGGTTTGCTAGCTTAGGGTAACTGTCACCCAAACTTATTTCCATAAGTGCATTTTCGCCAAGGTTAAGCGAAGTTAGCTCCGGAAGCATCACTGCAGGGAAACTACTAATATCGCACTTGTTTAACGAAACACTTTTAAGCTTGTTACTCCCTGCAGGTAGCAACACCGCACCTAAATTTGGGTTTTCGCTTGCGTTCAAATAGATTAGCTCCTTAAAAGTATCGAGCTTTAGTAGCGTTAACTTGTTCCTCGAAAGGTTAAGGTTTTCGAGCTTATTTAGTCCCTCGAGTTGCAAAGTTTCGCGAGTAAGTGAATTATCGCTCAAATCGAGTAATTTAAGATTCGCTTGCCCCGAAGGGGTAAAAGCTGTAAGTTTGGAATTTGTTGCTTCAAACTCCTCAATATCACCTATAACTGTTATAACTTTTCCCTTAATGCTCCCTTGCACTTTACGTTCATAAGCATAAGCGTTTGGGCGTATAGTATAAGTTTTTAAGGCTCCATCGCCCCAATCAATCTGGATTTTGCTACTGTTTGGAGTAGGTTTTATCACAAACGAAAGGCTCTCGCCATACTTTATGGCACTCGAAAGTACTATTTTGGAATCCTTTTGCTGCCCAAACAAGGGGATATTAACGGCTGTAACCATAATAGAAACTAATATGGCTACAAATAATAGAGGTACTGTTTTCTTCATAAATAAATGATTTGTAAAGTTACTTTGCGCAAAACACATCTTATTGAGTTTCACCAATATATATTGCTATTGTGTAAAGAATGCTATTTACAAATTAAGATGGAAGTATTCGAGCCTTGTACGATATAGAAACCTTGGGGTAAAAGTGTGGCGTTAAAGGAAACTTCACCTTCAGCTGAAGCTTTACTTCGTTGTAAAACGTTTCCGTTACCATCAAACAACAAAACCCAATCGTTTGGCCTGGCACCCATTATCAATAAGTCCACGCCTGTAAAGTAAGCCTCAATTTTCACGAACGAATCAACGGCAACACCGGGTGTAGGTTTACTACCTTCGTAAGGAACACCTTTTCGGTTATTTGCCCCTCCTTTAAAGTCGAGTACCTTGTACCCCTTTTCAGTGAGTATTCGAACAGCCTCGGTTGAACACACATTCTTTTCGTTCTCGTTTGCGGTATCAATTACCCAAAACTTTTTTTCCTCGGGTTCCTTACTTTCGGTTTTTACACTCGCAGCTATAGCATTCATAGCCTTTTCTGTAATCAGGTTTCTATCAATCGATACAATTCGAAGAATTGGGCATGCACTGAAATCAAGATTGCTGATTTTGTTATTGTGGCAATCGAACGTTATTAAATACTGACTTTTCGAAAGATCGATATGCTCAACCTGGTTATTCGCAAAAAAAAGTTGACGAATATATTTGTTCCCGGTAACATCAATACTCACCAACTGGTTATCATCTACATTTAAGGCTGTAACATCGCCAATAATTTCTACCTCCTGCGAGGTAAGTAGATATGTATTAGGTTCACCATCGGCGTACTCATCTTGTAATGTAGCACCTTTTACTGTAATACGCCCTGAGCTTGTAACGGGCCAAATAGTAATAACATTTTTACCATCTACGGGTTGACTCGTTTTTAGCTTAACTACGTTTTGTTTCTGTTGAGCCTCAGCAACTGACGCCACACATAACAAAACCGCTATGAACACAATAAGGGATCTGTTTAGTAAGTTTTTCATTAGTCTTTTTATATTACTTGATTAACTATATTCTTGAACATCATACTTGACATACAAAGATATTTGCTCACACACTACCGTGAACACCATGTAAGCCTACAGGTATACTATATAAAGTACCCTACGACATAACACCTCGTATACACTGCGTTATTATATTATTGCCTTTTGGCACTGATTACGCACCTTATTGAAACCTAAAAAAAGGGACCCTTCATCAATTGATAATACAAAGCGCATATTGCATTGCCAATATAGTATTATTTAAGCTCAACTAAGATGGTCATACTACCACATAATGGGTGTTTTACCAATGCTTGTAAGGTAGTTATTGGCTTTCGAAAAGTGTTTGCATCCAAAAAAGCCTCGCGATGCTGAAAGCGGTGATGGATGAGGAGCCTCGAGAATGAGATGGGTTTCGCTATCAATAAAGCATTTTTTCTGTCGAGCATAGGTACCCCACAACATAAACACAATGCCTTTTTGTTGCTTAGCTAGGGTTTGGATGGCCGCATCGGTAAAAACTTCCCACCCAATACCCTGATGCGAAGCGGGTTTCCCCGCCGAAACAGTTAATGTACTATTTAAAAGCAACACCCCCTGCTCAACCCATGGAATAAGGTTACCCCCCTTGATTAGAGAAGGATGCCCCAAGTCGGATTCAATTTCTTTAAGCATATTACGCAAACTTGGGGGCACTTGTTGCCCTACAGGCACCGAAAACGAAAGACCTTCGGCCTGATGAGGGCCGTGATAAGGGTCTTGCCCGAGAATAACCACTTTTACTTTATCGAAGGGGCAACAATCGAAAGCTCGAAATATTTGCGCTGCCGGGGGGTACACAATTTCGGTCTGATAGGCTTTTCGCACCCATTTTGTTAGGTTTACAAAATAATCTTTTTCGAACTCCGCTCGTAACGCATTCTTCCATGTAGGGTCGATTCGTACATCCATCTTTAAGTATTGTACCTGATTAGTTTCATACAAAGGTACAACTGTTTATCCTTGTGTGCCATAACAAAATTCCTCATCTGTAGCCATACTGTAACCTTTTGCACTGAGTTTTCTATTGTTGTACTTTTTCCTACCAACATTTAGAGGCCTTTGAAAATTAAGAAGTATGAGTTCACCTGATGATTTTCCATTTTAATCAACAACAAAATGGGAAAAGATCAAGTAAACTCAAACAAACGCTCCGAGGTTTTGATCTTTTCATCAGGACGAAAATAAAAATGAACCTGAACAAAATAATGATGTGTAGGGGCGAACCTGTGTACAATAATAAACCAAGCGAACATGTAGGAGGGTGTGTCAAAACAAGATTCTTGGCTCATCCCCCCCC
>JASBZJ010000132.1 GCA_029983495.1 Porphyromonas sp. | reverse complement strand
ATTAGTAAGATTATGCCCCGCATTGTTAGTTGACGAAGAAATGGCTTACCTTTTGATGTTTCTTGATATAGTTTTTTCCTTTACAAAGGACGAGGCTGCCGACCTATACTCCTTTTTATTTTGGTGGGATGAACGAGGCTACAAAAGCGATTTGCCCAGCGAAAATGAACGTAATGCAATAACACTTATGACATTGCATAAGGCAAAGGGGCTCGAGTTCCCCATCGTTCTTTTACCATTTCCTACTTGGGGATTGGGTTTTACATCTACTCAGGAGCAATTGCTTCGTGTAGAGGTACCCAATTTATTTGCTAACGAACCCGGTTGTTCGATAAGGGCTGCTTATGTAAAACAAACACGCGATTTGGAAAAAACAGTTTTTATAAAGCCTTATTACCAGGAATTTGTTAGTACTATTATAGACCGACTTAACCTTTTTTATGTAGCTACAACTAGAGCTGAGGTTGGTATGATGCTTTTTTTACCTGAAGTGGAAAAAGATGATGATGAAAAGGATAATAACAGTAGCAACAAGAAAAAAGATAAAGCTAAATCTCTTGGAATTAAAATGCCCCTAGATGCTTTACTGCAGCGGGTAATTGATGGAAACGAAACAAAGCATGGTTTACCTTGGTGCGATATACCAATTAATATTGCAATGCAAAAAGTTGAACAAGCTAGTGAATTACAAAAGCCTGCATATGGCATCAGTAACTTTTGTAAGTTATTCAGCGAGGACGATGGCAAGTTGACTATTCGGCTTTCAGCGCACGACAAGTTTTATGATGATAGAGCTGTAAAACATGGCTTAATGATGCACGAGATGATGAGCCAAATACAACGAACAACGGATTTACCTAAGGCTATTGAACAGTACTTACCTGTTGGTGTTGCTAGTAATGAAGAAAGAGAAAGTATTACAAGATTACTTACAAACGTATTACAAAACCCCATTATAGCACCTTTATTTAACGACGATGATGGTAAAACTCTGATATTCCCTGAGCAAAACATTCTTCTTCCTAAGGAAGTGCATTTTTCTCGACCTGATAGAATTGTAATTCTTCCTAATGGAAAAGTTGTGATACTTGATTATAAGTTTGGACTTGAAAAGAGAACGCACCATAAACAGGTAAAATGGTATTGTAGTTTAATTGAACAAATGGGGTATGCCTTAGTAGAGGCATACTTGTTGTACCTTTGTAACGATGATTATAAGCTCGTGAGGGTACAATAAAATGGGCATGTAGCATCACTTTTTGCGGATAACGTTTTAGAAACTAAGAAAAAATGACGTCGAAAAAACACCCATTACCAGGATTACATGTTGAAGGTCATCACTTTTTGAGTGGATTCTTCTTTTTGTTGGTTCTTTTAAACTGGATGATTTATACCTTCGTAGCCATTACATGGTTATTTATTGCTGTAATAGCTCTTTCAGTCGTCCTTTTTGCGCTTGCATTAAATTTCTTCCGTAAGCCACACCGTATAAACCCTAGGGCAGAAGAGGAGAGGGTTATAACTTCGCCATGCGATGGTAAGTTAGTTGTTGTTGAAGAGGTTTTTGAAGAAGAGATACTCAAAGAGCGTTGTTTGAAAGTATCCATCTTTATGTCGATATTAAATGTTCATATTAATTGGATTGCCATAAAGGGGCGTGTAACATACGTTTCGCACACAAGTGGAAACTTTCATAAAGCTTTTTTGCCTAAAAGTAGTGCGGAAAACGAGCGTAGTGCTATCGTAATTGAGAACGAATGTGGGCAAAAGGTTTTAGAACGGCAAATTGCAGGGGCTGTTGCACGGCGTGTAATAACTTACAGCCAAGTTGGAGAGGAGGTTGATGGCAACTCGTTTGCAGGCTTTATAAAGTTTGGTTCGCGCGTGGATTTGTACTTACCGCTAGGAACAAGCATTAATATTCCTATAGGTACTATGGTTAAAGGTAATAGTACAGTGCTAGGTAAGTTACCTATTGAATGAATTTATAAAACAATGAAACGTTTAATTGCTATTATACCTAACGTTATAACGCTTTGTAATTTACTTTGCGGTAGCTTGGCCATATATTCACTATTTTTGGCTGATGTTTCGTTGCGTTCAACTATTGCCCTTATAGTGCTTGCAATGGTATTTGATTTTTTTGACGGGTTCGTTGCGCGTTTATTACATGCCGAAAGTACTTTGGGTGGCGACCTTGATTCGCTTAGCGATTTGGTTTCGTTTGGTGTTGCTCCAATACTTATTGTTATTCATCCCTTTGGTTTCTCGTTGCTTACAGCTATTCCCTTGCTTATAGTGGTTATGCTGGGAGCATTTCGTTTGGCTCGCTATAACAACGAATCGGTTCATACAAGTTCGTTTGTAGGTATGCCAATCCCCGCTAATGCATTGTTTTGGTTAGGGTATGCATTGATATCAGCGGATTTATACCACGAACAAGCTTTTTCGCAACACACCTTTTATTTTTTCACCTTGATGTTTTCATTACTTATGGGAGGAATGATGGTTTCGCGAATAAAATTTCTATCATTAAAAGGGTTGACAATAAAAACAGTACAAGGAAAACGAACCATAGCTTTGTGGATCTTGCTTTTAATATTGCTGTTGTTGCTTACAGTGTTATTTGGTATAAAATCGATTGCCCCCTTTGTTCTATGCTATATTGTTATTTCGTGTGTGAGTAGTTTTGTGTTTCCGAAAATTGAAAAATAATGGGTGCTATACTAACATTACTAGTTATAATACTAGTGTTTTATTTCTTCGGAGAAAGAATTCTAAAATGGTTGCTCCGAAAGCTCTTTACAATGCATTACTATAGGCAACATGAATCATCTCATCGAACCTCGAACCCATTTCGGCGACGTAAGCCCCAAAATGAAGTAAAGGGAAAAATGGAACCTAGGGAAATGGCGCAGAAATATTTTAGTAAGGAAAATAGCGAATACATTGATTTTACCGAAATTGATGGAGAGGGAAAAGATGGATAGTGCGATTATTTCGTCCTTTTTAGTTACCTTTGCACTCGGTTTTACCAATGTTGTAAGATGATAGCACCTTATGTACTGATTGCTCGTGGCAATAGGATGGGCTTGTTATGGTACTTTGCGTTGGTACAAATCTTATTTAGTAATGTAACAATTAATAGAGTATGAACAGTTACGAAACCGTTTTCATTTTTACTCCCGTTTTATCTGATCAGCAGATGAAGGAAGCGGTACAAAAGTTCACAACGCTCCTACGCGATAATGGGGCTGAAATAGTGAACGAAGAAGACTGGGGCTTGCGTATGCTTGCTTATCCCATTCAGAAGAAAACTACCGGCTTTTACCAACTTGTTGAGTTTAATGCGGAGCCCAGTGTTATTAAAACGCTCGAAGTAAATCTTCTCCGTGATGAACGTGTGATACGTTTCCTTACGATTCGTCAGGATAAATTTGCGCGCGAATATGCTGAACGCCGTCGTCGCAATAAAATGCAAAAGAAAGAGGAACCCGCTAAAGCAGAGTAAAGGAGGTATATTATGGCATTGAAAAAAAGAAAATCGCGCTACATGAGCCCTCGTATGCTCAATCGTAAGCCCAAATATTGCCGCTTTAAAAAAGCTGGAATTAAGTACGTCGACTACAAGGATCCCGAATTCCTTAAAAAGTTCCTTAACGAACAAGGTCGTATTCTTCCACGTCGTATTACAGGAACCTCGTTAAAGTTCCAACGTCGTGTTGCTCAGGCTGTAAAGCGTGCTCGCCACCTTGCACTTCTGCCTTACGTAACCGATATGATGAAGTAATAATTAACTACTAGAGGAGACAGTAAAAGATGCAAGTTATTTTGAAAGAAGACGTTCTTAACCTAGGTTTCAAGGACGATATTGTAACCGTTGCTGACGGTTATGGTCGAAACTATCTTATACCTCGTGGTATTGCAGTTATTGCTTCGGAAAGCGCAATAAAAGTGCTTAACGAAAATCTTAAGCAACGTAAACATAAGCTTGAAGCAATAAAGAAAGAAGCCGAAGCAAAAGCTAAAAAGCTTGAGGGTGTTAAACTTACCGTTAAAGCAAAAACTTCGAAGGTTGGAGTGATATTTGGTAGTGTAACAGCTATTCAAATTGCTGAAGAGCTTGAAAAACTCGGCTACGATGTTGACCGTAAGAAAATCTATCTTAAGGGAGCTATTAAAGAAGTAGGCGAGTATACTTATCAAATTCGTTTCCATCGCGATGTTCAAATTGAGCTTCCCCTTACAGTAGAAAGCGAAAATGTTGAACACATCGAAAGTAAGGAGCCTATAAAAGTAAAGGAAAATGCTTCTGAGAAGCGTGAAGAACCCTCTACTGACGAAGTAGCCCCTGCTAATGAAGAACTTGAAAAAGTAGAAGAATAATTTCGGTGGATTTGACACACACTTGGGTGTCGTACATTGAGCTTATGGAAAAACCACCACGTGTTGTATCTAGCAAATAGCGTTGTTGTAAGCTCTTCCGTGGTTGGCTTATGCTAAATAGTAAATGCAGACGAACTTTTAGTGCGTCTGCATTTGTTTTTGTTGCCTAATTAGGGGTATAAATTGAGAGTTTTATTCTCCTTCAGTTAATTTGTGAAAGCCTCTATATCTCTACCTACTATTAGTTAGTATTAGTGTTTTATATTGTAGTTGACTTAAGCTCCAGTAAACTAGTTGTTTAAGAGAAAATAATGCTTTGTTATTGTACGAGCAAATTTCTGTATCTCAATATTTATACCTAATTTTGTGGAGAATAAGAAATCTATAAAGGCTGTGAGAGAGGATTGCACTTCCCAACATGGTAAGGTAACTGCTGTCTACCCCGATAGGGTAGTAGTTTCGTTTATCCAGAGCAGTGCTTGCTCGGGGTGCCATGCTGCATCGGCATGTACTATGCTTGATCACAAGCGCAGGGAAGTTACTGTATACACTCCTCAGGGGTTGTATAGCATAGGAGATGAGGTTATAATTAAGGTCGAAAATCGAGCTGGTGTAAAAGCAATAGTTCTTTCCTTTGTTCTGCCTCTCTTTTTCCTCCTCATAGTTGCTGTACTTTCGGTTTCAGTTTTCCATCTTACCGAAACTATTGCGATAGGGCTATGTATACTTACCTTAATTGTTTATTACCTTATTCTTTCGTTTTTTACTAAGTCGCTTCGTAAAAAAGTTACTTTTTCCATCGAAAAATATTCCAACCCTCAATAATTCTATATGAGTCCATTACTTACTACAGCGTTAGTGCTAACTGTTATTGCGCTTATTAGTGCAGTACTTCTCTATGTAGTGTCGAAAAAATTTGAAGTTTACGAGGATCCTCGTATTGGAGCTGTTTCAGAAGTTCTTCCTCAGGCAAACTGTGGTGGTTGTGGCTACCCTGGTTGTTCAGGCTTTGCTGCCGCCTGTGCTGCAGCAACCGACCTTGAAGGAAAGTTTTGCCCAGTTGGTGGAATGGCTGTAATGAACAAAGTAGCCGATATACTTGGAATGGCTGTTGCTGGGGGAGAA
>JASBZJ010000131.1 GCA_029983495.1 Porphyromonas sp. | reverse complement strand
TTGCTCGTTTTGCGGCATCAATCATTAGCAGTAACTCCATAAGGTTATCGCTATTGGGGTTTGTACTCTGCACCAAGAATACATCTTTTCCACGAATGCTTTCCTCGAATCGCACAGCAAATTCGCCATCGGCAAAGTGTTGCACACTCATTCTGCCCAAACGGCAGTTTAAATGTTGGCATATTTGTTCTGTTAAATGGCGCGATTGCGACCCAGAAAAGATAAGGAAGGAACTATCGTTTTCCATAGTAAAATTGTTACTTGCTAATTTGAACCAGGTGAATTACTAGTCAGTTTCTACTTTCTCGGAAATATTATTTCGCAGGAATGTTACACTACTGTTGCATTTGCCTTGCAAAGGTAAGTTTATTTCTTCAAACAATTGCAGAGGATCCACACCTAATAGTTTAGTGAAATAATTGGGCTATTACTATTCTCTTCTACAGACAACACGTTTAAAGAACTATACGAATAACGATTAGCTTAATACGCCACCAACTACAAGCAATAACAATTTCTATTTACATATTAGGAGCAAGCAACTACAAAAAGAGCCCTTCCAAACAAAATACATTGGAAAGGCTCCTCGTACAAACACCTTAAAGATTAAGCAACTATGAACAATTAATTAACTGTTCATCGAAGCTAAAAACTCAAGGTTACTTTCGGTTAGCTCTATTTTTTGTTTTACAAATTCCATCGCTTCAATCGAATTCATGTTCGAGAGGTATTTTCGAAGAATCCAAATTCGGTTGAGCGAAATGGGGTCGAGTAAAAGATCATCGCGACGAGTACTACTCTGCATAATATCAATAGCAGGGAAAATTCGCCTATTGGCAAGCTTACGATCTAGTTGCAGTTCCATATTACCCGTTCCTTTAAACTCCTCGTAAATAACATCATCCATCTTGCTCCCTGTTTCGGTCAGTGCCGTAGCTAAAATGGTAAGGCTACCTCCATTTTCAATATTTCGAGCGGCACCAAAAAAGCGTTTTGGCTTTTGTAAAGCATTAGCATCAACCCCACCCGATAACACTTTACCACTAGCAGGCTGGATAGTGTTGTAAGCACGAGCCAAACGAGTAATTGAGTCGAGCAATATAACAACATCGTGACCACATTCAACCAATCGCTTCGCTTTTTCAAGTACTATTTCGGCTACTTTCACATGCCGTTCGGCTGGCTCATCAAAAGTCGAAGCTATAACTTCGGCTTTCACATTCCTTGCCATATCGGTAACTTCTTCAGGTCGCTCATCAATAAGCAGTATTATTTCGTAAACCTCGGGATGATTAGCACTAATGGCATTGGCTATATCCTTAAGCAACATAGTTTTACCCGTTTTAGGTTGCGAAACAATTAAGCCACGCTGCCCTTTACCTATTGGGCAGAAAAGGTCAACGATCCGCATAGCAGTTTTGTCGTACACCGAAGCCACCTCTAAACTTTCGAGTTTTAATTTTTTATCGGGGAATAACGGTGTAAGATGATCAAATGGAACCCGTTCACGGAGTTCTTTCAACGACCTCCCATTTACAGAATGCAGTTTATCGAAGGGGAAGAATTTTTCGCCTTCCTTAGGGGGCATTATCGATCCCGTAACAACATCGCCAGTTTTAAGCATGTTGTTTTTTATTTGCTGTGGAGAAATATAAATATCATCGGGACTCGAAAGGTAATTATAGTCGGCACTACGTAAAAAACCATACCCCTCAGGAATTATTTCTAAAACTCCAGTTGCAATAATATCATCTGAGAAGTCATAAGGCTTATTAGGCACCACAACACGAGGCGAAGCCTTACGATTTGAAACCTGGGAATCGGATCCAAAAAGCTCGCTTACGGCACTGCTCGATGAAAGGATGGGTTTCGATGCGCTCTTTTGCTGGTAAGGCAGTACCGAATCAAGAATTGAACTGCCTGTATTTCTATTATAAAACGAACTTATTTCGTTTTCAGAATCAACAATATCGTTATGGCGGAAGATAAGCTTCGGTTCATTTGACGAGGTAGATTTACTATTGTCCTCAACAAAAGCACTCCTACTTACAATTGGCTTATCATCGTAGGTTGTATCTTCTGTAAACTCCTCAGCATTGTTGTTTGCGTCCAGCCCCTGCACATAAGTACTTTCGGGCATATTCATCTCCGACGTTACTTCATCTAGGTCGGTAATAATACTCGAGAGGTCGTTCGACGGTGTTGTATCGAACGAGCTAAAGCTCCGAGAAACGATGGGTTGATCATCGTTGATAATATCATTATGATTAAATGAATGCGATGACGAAGGGAAGAAATCATCAATATCATCAATTACACTCGAAAGGAAGTCGTGATCATCCTGAACGGAATTTGAATGGCTAGGTTCATTGCGTGCAATTGAGGGAATTGGCTCCTTGGTAAAAGTAGTCGCATTTGCCTTAGGAACCTGGGAAACAGGTTGTTTAACACTAGGATTTGATGGGTATAAGTCATTCATCACCTCATCAAGGTCGGTAATTACATCCATTCCACTAGGAGCTATTGTGTTATTTGTACTACTATATGTAGGCTCATCATCGGTAAGTAAAGAGGGATGGCTAGGGACTTCGAAATGTTTCTTTTCCATATTCTTTGGGATCTCTTTTGAATTAGGAGCCGTGTTAGCAACCTTGTTGTACTTCTTATTCTCGGCATTATTCATTCTATCGTACATAGTACTAGCAAGTTGTGTACTTTGTACATCCTCCTTACGGGGGCGACCTCTCTTCCTAGAGGTATTACTCTTTTTCCCTTTTGGGGTACGCTGAATTGTTTCTTTTACAGCTTCATTTTCGGCTTGCTGGTCGAGAATAGCATATATTATGGCTTGTTTTTCGCTGGGGATTTCTTCTATTTCCATATCCCTAGCTATATCTTCTAGCTCCTCAATGCTATTATTTTGTAGGCTTGGTAGGGTAAATTTTGGCATCGTTTTCTGTAGCCTTTTGAAGGGTGAATAAAGTAAAAGGATTTGAACAACAGCAACGGAGTATACGCTACACCCCAAATTTCCCAAACAAACAACTATCTATGTTTTATGAGGCACATCAAGAACCAACATATACACTATAGTAACAGTAACATCATCGGGAAAGGCTATTTCCACCCTAAAAATAGTGCTTCTTTTGCGATTACAAAAATAATCCCTAAGGAAATAGAGGTACACCCTCTTCACCGACAAGTAAGCAATCTCCAAAGAAGAACAACGTAGAAGAGAACTTCTTTTTTTGAGTTAGCTCAGAAAAGAAATTGCCATTATAGAAGCGAAGGTGGAGAATAGGTTAAGCGTGTAGCCCCATTAAGCGCAATACAATTCCTGAATGGGGTCTTCCACGGCGTCAACCCTCTTACGCATAGCAAAGATACAATAAAAAAGATATTCTCAAAACAATTCAGTTGCCTTTTCTTATTATTTTTTCGTAAACAGTAACCGAACCATACAGTATAATGGGTTCCAAAGCGCTATAAAAAGGGGATCTCATAAGTAATTGCAGAAAGAGACTTTATTGAATGCCTCAGAAACAAAGCACCGAGCCTAAAAATAATGAAGAGAACGAACACATGTAAACTAAGGGAAGTAACGATGTTAATGAGGTATCATGAACCCTTTGAAAAATAAGTAGTAGTTCAGCCCTTCTAAATAAGAGGCTGTAGTGGAGTAAATTTGTTGGCATTTAGAGAAAATATATTGCCTCTCACCATCCCCCTGAGCCTCAAAAAATGAAGCTCTGGGGGATTTTTTCGCACGAGTAAAACCCTAAACGAATAGAACTTGTAATTGAGTTTACTTGATGATTTCCAATTTTGTTGTTGATTAAAATGGAAAATCATCAAGTAAACTCAAACAAATGCTCCGAAGTTTTGATCTTTTCATCAGGAGAAAAATAAAAATGAACCTGAAGAAAATAATGATATATTATGGAACTATTTGAAGAAATAGCTGAAAGGTGCGGTTGAGAGGTAATTGATTGAGGATGTGTGTAGAATGCGGTTTTATGCCGTGTGTTGCTTAGAGGTAGAAAGTGCAGAAAGTGTGTATTTCGGCAGAATATCCGTTACCAAATCGTTAGCTCAGATGGCTGTAGCAGTGTTTGGTAACGAGGTGTAGTTACCTCGATGGTGTCGGCTGTCGCTGAATTGATTTTTATACACTGAACTACAATGTTTTGCATAGCATAGAACGCTTCGTAACTGGGTAACTTTGCCCACAAAAATAGAAGCGTATGCAACAAGAGAAAATGAAGGTTTTGCTCTACCTTAAAAAGAGCAGTTTAGACAAGTCGGGACAAGCCCCGATTATGGGACGAATAAGCTACAACCGCACGATGGCTCAATTCAGTACGAAGCTGTCTTGCCGTCCCCAGCTATGGAACACCCGAGAAAGTCGACTTAATGGCAAAAGCCGTGAGGCAGTTATAACCAATGCGAAATTAGAGCAACTTCTTGTTTCTTTGCGGAGTGCCTATCAACGGCTCTGTGAGCGAGGCGTAGACTTTACCGCTTCAGACATCAAAGAGGAGGTGCAAGGCTCTATGCAGAGTAGAACGACCTTTCTACAACGCTACGACCAAATGCTGGAAGACTTGCGTAAGCAGGTAGGCATAGAGATAACCGAGCGTTCTTTCTCCTCCTATCGTGTTATTCGGAAGCATCTTCAATCCTTTATCTTGAAACAATTCCATAGCAAGGAGATTAGCTTTGGGCAGATTGCGGAGAATTTCTTAGACCAATTACAGGCTTACAGCATAGGTGAGTGTAACCATTCCCAAGGCTATTATCGTAAGATAGCCTTAGCGGTTAAAAAGGTTTGTCGATTAGCCTTTAGAGAAGGGCATACAGGCCGCTTACTCTTTGAGCATATCAAGATAGAGCGAGGAGATAACCGCTTGCCACGAGCTTTGGATAAAGCCTCTCTCGATAAAATACAGCAAATGCATTTAGAGGCGTATGAGGTAGAACTTCAGTTGGCTCGCAATCTCTTTCTCTTTACTTGTTACACAGGCGTTGCCTTTTGCGATATGGTTAGTCTGCGTAAGGAACACCTTGTAGAGGACGATGCAGGGGCAAGGTGGCTGAAGTTTAGGCGACAGAAGACCGATACGCTTTGCCGTATTAAGCTCTTGCCACAAGCTGAAGCGGTGCTACATCTGTATCATCAAACTAACGAAGAAAGGCTACTACCGACCATTTCTTATCAATCTTATCGCATTCATCTGAAAGCCTTGCAGCTAAGGGCTGGGATAAGTATACCTCTAACAGCGCACATTGGACGACATACCTTTGCAACGCTCATCACTTTGGAACACGGCGTACCTTTGGAAACGGTTAGCAAGATGCTCGGGCATAGTAGTATTCAAACCACAGAGCGATATGCCCAAGTAACGCCAACCAAGCTATTCGAGGAGTTTGGACACTTCCTCTCTTTCACATCCGATTTAACTCTTAACATCTAAGCCTATGCGTAGTACATTCAACATCTTATTCTACATCAATAGGAGCAAAGTCAAGGCAGATGGTACAACGGCTATTC
>JASBZJ010000130.1 GCA_029983495.1 Porphyromonas sp. | reverse complement strand
ATCGTAACCGTCCACCTGTACCCCCATCAACAACTGCACGCATCATATCAACCATTTTTAAGGCAGCATCGGACGAAAGCACTTCGCTCATTTGCGGTGTAAACGAAGCAATAACATTGCCATACTGATCCTCGATACGAGTTATTGGTAGCGGTTCCGAACGTATACCTTGTGTTACGAAGGTTGTATAAGCACTAACCATTTCGTACAGCGAAACATCGGGTGTACCTGCAGCCATCGAAACAACGGGGTCGATATGCCCTTTTACCCCATAGCTACGGAGCATACGTAAAAAAGTGTGTGGTGAGGTACGCCCCATAAGGTATGCAGTTACCCAGTTCGACGAGTTTTGTAGCCCCCATTTTATGGTAACCATTTCGCCTTGTCTACGGGCTCCTCCGCTACGGGGCGTCCATGCACGACCATTGGCATCGTATAGGGTTACGGGTTTGTGTTCTACTTCATCGCAGGGGGTAATCCCTTCAATCATCGAAAGGGAATAAAGGAAAGGCTTAATGGTTGAACCCACTTGCCTACGCCCTTGGTAAACCATATCGTATTTGAACGTGCGGAAGTCAATACCACCAACATAGGCAAGAATATGCCCATTGTAGGGGTTCATAGCCATAAAAGAGGTGCGTAAAAAGCTTTTATAGTACAGAATACTATCGCGAGGAGTCATTACAGTATCTCGAACTCCTTGCCAACCCCAAACACGCATTTCGGTAGGGGTATTAAAAGCATCATCTATTTCCTTTAGCGATTTACCCGCTTTGCGCATTTGGTAGAACCTATCGCTTTGGCGAATGGCTCGGTTAATAATATCATTTTTTTCTTTCTCGGTTACTAGGCTCGAGAATGGTCGTGTTGGGGAATGCTTTTTTTCGTTGTCGAAAAGGGGTTGTGCATAGCTACCCATATGTTCGCTAACGGCTTCTTCGGCATAACGTTGCATTTTACTATTTAGGGTAGTGTATATTTTTAGTCCATCGGCATAGAGGTCGTAGTTCGAGCCATCGCTTTTACGGTTTTTATTGCACCAACCATAAAGTGGGTCGGTTTCCCATGCGAGTGAATCAATTCGGTACTGTTCCTTGGACCATTGGTTATAATCCGAGCGTTTGGGCTTTTTGGCTGTAAGTAAATTGCGGATATGTTCGCGAAAATAGGGGGCAATACCATCGTTATGGCTTAATTGCCTAAAGTTTGTTTCGAGAGGAAGTTGCTTAAGCGAATCGACTTCCTGGCGCGAAAGCATTCCTGCTGAACGCATCCTTTCGAGTACTATATTCCGCCGTTGTAGGCAGTTATTTTTATGTAGTATGGGATTATAGTAGGCGGGGTTATTGCACATCCCTACAAGTGTTGCTGCTTCCTGAATGTTCAAGTCCGAAGTTTTTTTTGAAAAGTAGGTTCCGGTAGCACTTTCAATGCCAACTGCATTATATAAAAAGTCGAATTGATTTAAGTACATGCCCACAATTTCCTCCTTGGTGTAGGCTCGTTCGAGTTTTAATGCAATTACCCATTCGATGGGTTTTTGGAATAACCTTTCAATTACATTTTCGGCACGTGGGGAATAGAGTTGTTTTGCTAGTTGTTGGGTTATAGTACTCCCGCCACCGCCACCTTTTTGCCTAAGTATGCCACGCATTACAATTGCACGCATTAGAGCTTTTGCGTCAATTCCGTTGTGGGAATAGTAACGCTTGTCCTCGGTAGCTATTAATGCATCAACTACATAGGGCGACAGTTTTTCGTAAGTCGTATAAATGCGGTTGTTCCCACTACGAGCATAGCTCCCCAGAACCTCTCCATCGGACGAGATTAACTGGGAAGCAAATTTATCAATTGGGTTTTGTAAGTTCTCAACGGGAGGCATATAGCCTATGGCACCCGTTTCGATCAAAAAGAAAAGTATCGCTACCCCTACCCAGGCTACACCAAAAAGGATCCACAAGGTAGCGACTATTTTTTTCTTTATCAGCTTCATGCTTTGTAGCTAGCTTTTTTTCATATTCAACTTCAGACTAACTTCTCGGTAAGGGCGTTCCTTAATGAGCCCGAGGTGGTATGCTGTAAGAAGTTTTTTTAAGTTGTTAATTTGTTCTTGTAACTCTTTACCAACATTGGTATCGCGTACACGTATACGTTCGCTTGAGGTTTGTGTAAGAATGGTTACGCTTTTTATATCATCGAGGTTTTCGATAGCTTCGCGTTTGCTCGAGAAAGGCTCGTGTTGAACAAGTTGCATACCTTGCGAATTGAATATGAGGGTGTACCCTGCAATACCTGTTGTAGATTGATATGCACGGCTAAAACCACCATCAATCACCAATAACTTACCACCTGCCATTAGGGGTTTTTCTCCCTTTTTGGCTTTTACGGGCACGTGCCCATTAATGATATGGCAGTTATCGCCAGTTAGACCAAACTCGGCAAGTATCATAGTTGCTGTGGCTTCCTCCGAACGGTATTTGTAATAATATCCCTTTACTTCGTTATGGGTTGTTTTGTCATCTACAAAGTAGCGTTCGAGGGTAGTCATGGCACTTTTATCAAACAACGGCGAATCGGGACCACACCACAAGTACCACATATAGTCGCAAGCTTCCTTGCGGGTTTCTGTTTCACTATCGCCAAAGTAAGCTTCACGAATAAGTTCCTCAATACGATCGTAAAGGGCTTTTCCTTTGTATTTGTTCTCGCCTACAACAACACTTTTTAGAGTACCATCTTCATTTAATGGCATTGAAGCGTGGAATAGCAAGTTACCATTCATAGCTAAGTACATGCTGCCAATGCTATACAAGCCACGTATATGTTTATGAAGTTTTTCGCTCCGTGCGAACGATTCTTTTAGTCGATCTACTACCAATTGTTCTCCCTCAGTTAAAGCGTAGGGGGCATTTTTATCGATGGTGGGGAAGTTCATATCCTTCATGGGGTGATGGCCGTACCCACCGTTAGGAGCTGTACCTGTTAGATCCAAGGTTCCGTCTTCCCAATTTATTTTGTGTAGCAAGTTACGAGCATCCATTTTGTATTCGGGGTGATCTTTAATAATTTGATACTCGAGCTTAAATTGGATAATCGAAATTGCTTTGTGCATTTGGCTAATGAGGTAAACGCTTTTACTATCGGGCATATTTTCCGAATCTCCAAGTTTGGGCTGGAAGCAAGAACAGGGATCTTCGGCATATGTTTCCATAGCAAAAGTTGCTAAAGGTAAAAGGTTTATACCATAACCATCTTCAATGGTATCGAGGTTCGCATAGCGTAAGGCGATACGAATAACGTTTGCCATACATGCCAAGTTCCCAGCAGCCGCACCCATCCATAGTACATCGTGGTTACCCCATTGAATATCTACGTGGTGGTAATTAAGAATGGTATCCATAATATGCTGTGCCCCAGGTCCTCGGTCATAAACATCGCCAACAATGTGTAGGTGGTCAATAACTAACCGTTTTATGGTTTGGCATAGTGCTACAATAAAATCATCCGCTTTGCCAATGGAGGTAATAGTCTCGAAAATACTTTCGGTATAAGCTACCTTCATGGGCGAATCGCCTTTTTCGTGTAAAAGCTCTTCTATAATATAGCTATATTCTTCAGGCAACGATTTACGTACTTTACTGCGGGTATACTTTTCGCTGGTTCGCCGGCAAAGTTTTACGAGGCGATGCAGGGTAACCTTGTACCAGCTTTTTGTATCCTTTTCGCGCATTTCGTGGTGGATGCGTTCCAATACTTCTTTGGGGTAGTAAACTAGAGTTGCAAGTTCGGCCATCTCCTGCGAAAGCATCGAGTCTTCAAACAGTTGCTTTATGTTTCGTAAGATGGCTCCCGAAGCATTCTTTAGTACGTGGTCGAAGGCTTCATACTCGCCATGCACATCGGCTAGGAAGTGCTCGGTTCCTTTGGGAAGGTTTAATATTGCCTCGAGGTTAATTATTTCGGTTGAGGCTGCTGCTGACGTTGGAAAACGGTCAGCCAGTAACTGCAGGTAACGAAGGTCGTTACGAACAGCATCCTGTAGACTATTGTCGCGTGTCATATTAATCGGGTAATTGCTAGACCTCTACAAAGATAGCTATTTTTATTGTGAGACCTATTAAGTACTCTTTTTCGCATGCGGTAGTTGAGCGGGGAAGGGGAGAGCTTTTGCATAGGTTACTATTATGCTGTTGGTAACAATAAACAGGTCGCCTTGGTGTTGTACCAAAGCGACCTGCTGAGGAATAGTTATAAGCAGTTGGTTCTGTTAGGGAACCACACTTATGCTTCGCTATTATTTAACGATAAGTGTAAGTATGCGGAAGTTGCCTTGTTGTGAACTTACGCGAACAAAGTAAGTGCCACGAGCATAGCCAGCAACTTGTATTTGTTGGTTTTCGGTCTGTTGGGTAAAGTTTGCAACTTGTTTGCCATTTACGTTGAATATAGTCACCTGGCTGCCTTTAGGCGCAACAAGTGTAGCTTGTTCAGTTGCTCGTGTGGGGAATAGTTCGATGTTGTTCATTTCGGGAACATTTACCGCTAGGTAATTGTCCTTAATAACTTTTACTTCATCAATACGAACTCCCGCTTTCGAAAGTGTTGTACCCTCCTTTTTGAGGTGACGGATAGCAATCGAAATAGATTTGCCTTTATATTTTTCGAGCGATATTGTTCCAAAATGCCAAGGATTATTTTTATTCCCAGTACTTTGACTTGATACAAATTCTGCCACGGTGTCGGTAAAATCCGTTATTCCGCGTTTACCCGTTGGCGAAACAAGTACTTGAATCATATCGGGTGTGGAATCTTCAAAGAAGCGACTATAGTGGAATGTTAAACCAGGTTTGCTGGCATCGCTAGGAATATTAAACGCTTCACTAATAAGGTAATCATCATAGTCTTTTTGCTCCGTTCCTCCAAAACCTACTCCATTTGAGGTATTACCACATAATGTTGGGAGTAACCCACTAAACGAAACTAAAGCATCGCCACCTTTATTGTATGCTAATAAAGGATCCTTAAAGAGCGAAGCGAAGTTCTTAATATTGTGCGTTGTGTAATCGTTTATCGAAACCCATCCATAACCATTTTTGCTTGCTTTTGTTGCTAACCACTTTACAGGTACCATACCATCGTCGAACGAATACGATTGGGGGATAGTGGTTCCAGCAAGTTCCGAAACTGTAATGGTTTGGGTTTCTGTTGTAGTGGTTTTGCTATCAGTAGCCATTATTTTTACTTCGTGTTTACCCGTAGCGAGGTTTTTTAGGGTAAAGGTATTATCCTTAATATCAGCTTTTTGTCCGTTGTATTCGTACGAAAGTTTGCAATCGCCAAACGACTTGTAATCAATAGTAAAGGTAGCATCTTCGCCAGCATAGAGTTGCGAAGGGTAGTTTATTTTGGTAAATACAGGTCCAGAGGTAATAATTTTTTTGTGTTCGTCTATTACTTTCTTTATTGCAACCCATAGTGCATCAGCAGTTCGTCCTCCACTAATAATCGTATAGTAGTTTAGAGGAGAAACAACTAGGAATGTGGGGTAGGCTAGGT
>JASBZJ010000129.1 GCA_029983495.1 Porphyromonas sp. | reverse complement strand
ACTTCGCCTCTATGACTTAAGTGGAACCAAAGCGAAGCATGAACATAAGGCGAAATAAACGCTTTTGTGGTTACTTCCTTTACAGGAACAAGCAAACTGCCAACACCCACCTCGGAATAAATTGGCTCTTGCGATGAAATAAAAGTACTCCGAAATCCCATAGCAACATCGAAGTACGGGAGTGCTGTTGCCAAGTTATAAAAAGGAACGTGTAGCCCCTGCCCTAAGGATAACGAAACGCCCTCGCTAGCGGGTATTACATTAGCCTCCTTAGGAGCCTTCCATTGCTTAGTTGCCCAACAGTGCGATAGATAAGAGCCTAGGTTTGCACTTATTATACCAAATGCCGCACCCGAAAAAACATCGCTCGTCCAATGCCTATTGTTTAGTATTCTACTTATGCCCGTAAAATAAGCAATGCTATAGGTTAAAGGGGGTAGCCATGGACTACTTTCCCCAAAATATATATCAGCAAGCTCGGCACCCAAAAAAGCTGTTGCTGTATGCCCTGATGGGAACGAATTGCGGGTTGAACCATCGGGGCGCATCCTTTTAACGGTATATTTTGTTGAGCTAACTAATGCCAAAGCTATTGCAGATGAAAGCGCATAGCCCCCAACAGCATCGACCTTGGAAACTGGTAACTTGCTTGGATCTGTAACCCAAAGACCAATAAGCCCCATGGCCAATGGTGCAAATAGTAGGTAATCGTCATAACGGTACCTAAATGTAGGAATAACATTCTTTCGAGTAGTACGAATAAGATCATCGGCAATAACAACGCTTGTGCCAGAAGCTATGAAGAGAGGAATGGTTTGAGTAACTACACGAGTCAACGAATATGGCAAATGTGGCTTGCGTGTAGTAATAGCCACGGTATCGGGCAAAACAAAACAAGGGTTACTTGCTTTTAGGATTAAGTTACTAGGGAAAGTACTCACCCACAACAGTAACAACAATAATTGTATGGTTTTATTGCTCATTAGTTTTGGACTTTACCTTATAAGCGACTTCGTAAACACGGTTAATATACATCTGCGTTTGCTGTTCATTGGCGCCTACACCCAAAAACAATAAAGGCAAGCCCTCTTTTCCTTCACAATAAGCAGGCTGATAATAATCCTTTGAAAGAATCGTAGCACCATGCGAAAGGTAGAAGTTTAACCTCCTCTCAGCTATTGCTGTAGTAGGGTGTTCAACCTCAAAAACCCACGGTACCGAAGCCGATGTTTTCCATAAATAATCAATTACTTTTCGACCAATGCCTTTTCCTCGTTCTGCAGGGTTTATAGCAAAGTGTTCACCATAAACGAAATCATCGATACGCCAGCAGGATAAAAAGCCTTGTGTTTTTTTGTTCACTTGAATAAGGAATAGACAAAAGCGAGGTTCGTTAGCAAGCAACTCTAATTGCTTGTGCCATGGCCTACGTTCCTCGAAAGGAAAGCTTTGTTCGTATAATTGTTTTACAAAACCAAGATCGGCTTTGTACGCTATACTGTAAGGTACTATATCAAAACTACATTGCTCCATATTCTGTTTTTAGCGGTATAAGGTACGCATTAGATATAAGTAAAAAAGAGAATCGGAGATTAAACTACCCCACTCCTTTCAGCCAGTGAAACAAGTTTTTTAGGGCTATTCAAGCTCCGATTCTATTTATCAATTAGCTACAAGCTCATTCAGTAATTGCAGCAACACCTGGTAAAATTTTTCCTTCAACGGCCTCGAGTAATGCTCCCCCCCCTGTAGAAACATACGAAACACTTTCCTCTTTGCCCAAAAGTTTTATACAAGCAACACTGTCGCCACCTCCTACCAAGGAGTATGCTCCCTTTTGAGTAGCTCCAGCAACGGCTTCGGCTAAAACAAATGTACCTTTCCTAAAGTTTTCCATTTCAAAAACCCCTGCAGGACCGTTCCATAAAATAGTTTTTGCCCCCTGCAGTGCTGTAGCATAAAGTTTTTGTGTTTCGGGGCCTACGTCAAGCCCCATGTAATCATTCGGAATTTTGTCAATGGCAAAAGTTTTTCGTTCGGCATCATTGCTAAATTCGGTTGTAGCAACAACATCAACTGGCAAAATAAGCTCAACCTGCTTTGCTTTTGCCTTTTCCATTATTGTAGTAGCAGTATCAACATTATCGGCTTCGAATAACGACTTACCAACATTACCCCCTTTAGCTTTAATAAAAGTAAAAGCCATACCACCCGTAATAATTAGCTTATCAACCTTTTCAATTAGGTTCGAAATAATACCTATTTTACTACTTACTTTTGCTCCGCCAATTATAGCAACAAACGGATGCTCGGCAGTGTTAAGTATGCGCTGAACAGCCTTAACTTCCTTTTCCATAAGGTAGCCAAACATCTTCATGCTTTTATCAAAGCTATTTGCAATAAGTGCGGTTGAAGCGTGTGCTCGGTGTGCTGTACCAAATGCGTCGTTAACGTAACAATCGGCAAGTTGTGCTAATTGCTTGGCAAAAGCTAGTTGTTTTTGTTTCATTTCAGCTTTTGCTTGTTTCTTTTCCTCATCGGTTGCATCACTGCTTAGTCCACGAGGTTTTCCTTCCTCCTCGGCATAAAAGCGAAGATTTTCGAGCAATAAGGCTTCACCCGGGTTGAGCTTTTGTATGGCTTGCTCCACTTGGCTCCCAACTGAATCGGCAACAAAAGTAACCTTTTGACCTAATAACTCTTCGAGGTGTGGTAATAGGTGATGCATCGAAAGGCTATCGTCTTTCTTTTTGGGGCGTCCCAAGTGCGAAGCTATAATAAGCTTTCCTCCATCAGCCAAGATTTTCTTCAGTGTGGGCAATGCGGCACGCATGCGAGTGTCGTCGGTAATTTGTTTTTCGTCGTTCAACGGAACATTAAAATCAACACGAACGAATGCCGTGTGTCCGTTAAAATTGAACTGATCAATTGTGGTTGTCATGATGTTTATTAAGTATAATAGTTTATGCTGTTGATACTTTTGCAAAAGGTTAGCAACAGTGCAAAGCAAACGTATAAAATAGCACCTTAGTTTTTGCTATATCCTAAGTAATACGCTCTTGATAAAAAGATAGTGTAATACGCTTTTATTGTTCTTGCTCGTGCCTCATTTGTGCGGCATCAAGTAAAGTATAAAGCTCAGCTATATTTATTCCCTTTTCTTCAAGCATTGGCAAATCGTCTTGTATTTCGCTAATTGCATTGGGCAACGGTTTTGAGTTTATAAATGCTAAGCAATCGGAAAATGCACGCTTCTTATCGCCCATAACCATAAACAAGTATGCTCGGTTTAAATAATCGCTACCCGCCATATGGGGTAATTTGCCGTAATATTCTTCGCTACGTTCATACTGATTAAGCATAAAATAGCACCAAGCCAACGTACGATAAGCTCGTTCAGGTTTATTGGAACGATAAATATATTCGTGTAGCAAGGGTAATGCTTGTTCGAACTGGTTGGCTAAAACATAGGTTACGGCAAGTGTTAGTAAAACCGACTGTCGGTTAGTATACCTTTTATATATGTCAATTGCTTTATCGTACTGTTGCGTATTGCGGTATGCTTTAGCTTGTTCGAGTCGTTGCTCATCATCGAGGTCTACAACAAGGTCGCTTTGTTCGTAGTATTTTACCGCATTTTCGTAATCGCCCTGCTTTGCTAGTATTGTGGCGAGTTGTTGTAAGGCAATAGCATTTGCAGGGTTATTTTTTACCATAGCTTGCAACAAAGGTAATGCATCGCTATACCTTTCCTTAGCGATTAAGAATGTTGTAGCGTGAGTATTAACATCCTCAAGGTTAACATAGGGGCTTAAAAGTCGCATATTACTTTTAGGTAACTTATCGAATACCTCCTTAAATTCAACCTGGTGAGGATACAGTTTTACAAAGCGGTAAATATTACGCATATAATTATTAGCTTCGGTTTTTAGCTTCACCTGTTCGCTTAGTAACTCGTAGTTTTCCTTTAGTTCCTCTTGCTGTTCAATAACATGTTCGAGATTTGGATCACTTAAGTTTATAGGTTTAAA
Source organism: Porphyromonas sp. (assembly GCA_029983495.1). Lineage (GTDB taxonomy): Bacteria > Bacteroidota > Bacteroidia > Bacteroidales > Porphyromonadaceae > Porphyromonas. Next base: position 1,568 of record JASBZJ010000129.1, on the reverse strand, counting down.
GGTTTGGTTTAAACTTAGCACAAACGAATATAAATCGCTATCGCAAAAACGTAATTCAAAAATGGGTAAAAGTTTACTAGCAATTTTATCTTCTTCAAGCAACGAACGCGTAGCACTATGGTATTTATCGAAAGGAAGAAACCACGACGAAATATGTTGGAAAAAAGGTTCATTTTTAAATCCTCGAAATGCAATAAATAATGTGTCGGCACCTTCCATCTCAAGCTTGTTCAACTCCATCATTTTTGCTTCCAAATTCTGCATTTCAGGGTCCTTCATTAATTCATCGAAGTTATCAACATCCTGCATCATATTATTCAAACGCGAGTTTAAATTCTTCGTTTTCATAATTTGTGGCAGTGTTTCCTCGATGGTATCTACCACCCTCTCGGTATCGGTAGCAACTAAGTAAGCTTCGATTAGTGATAAAACATAAGGCGAAAGCGGTTGAGTGTTGTTGGCCTCTTCGAGCATGGGGGTTATATCGTTTACATATAAATTGCATCGCTTAGGATGTACATAAAGGACAACCATAAGCGCAAAAACCAAACGTATTCTGTAACCAAACGAAGCGTCGTTGCGTGCCAATTCGGCTAGCACAAACGAAGTTTTTCAAAATCCCAGTAATAACCTAACCCCATTGTTATGGCTGGTACAATTGCTTTACGGAGGTATTCACTACTAGTTGCGATTTTCTTTACCATTTCGGCTGAAAGCTTTTCGGATACCCATACCCTATCAAAAAGAATGGTTAGTAAACGATCGTAACGTTCTCGTTCTTCAGTTGGTAAACTACTAGGACCTCCCTCTATAGCATCAAGCGTAAATATCTCATAACTAGGCAAACGCCCCTCGTTTACTCGGATTGTAGTGTAATACAGATCGGAACTTTGTTGCTTACGTTCCTCGCGATAAATTTTATCGCTCAATGCAAGCATACGTTGCTTTAAATAGCTGAGTACTTCGGCTTGTTTTTCGTCCTTTACGCCTTCAGCAATACACCTAACCATACTTTTGTAAGTTAGCATAATGCTATCCAGCTCATCCAACAAACCAGGTATGGTTAAGTAAACCAATTCGCTATAAAGGGTTTTCGATGCACGGTACAACCGACCATCAAATATCAATTTATTTACTTGTGTTCTATCCATCTCCTTTCAAATAACACCAACCAAAGGCAGAGGTGCATTTAACCCTAGTAATTAAAACAGCCTAGGATGTGTACTCCCCCAACTCAAGGCAAATTTACAACTATTTTTCCGAGTCGCTTTGCCAAATTACAGAGCAACAAATTAAAAGAGGCAGTTGCAACATCAACAGAATCGCTCGGTAGAGAGGTAGCGTGATTTGACTAGGCATAATAGACGGCATTCTCAAATAACACAAATTGCTGGAGATACCACTTGGGCGAAGGGAGTGTACCAAAAAGTGTACGAACGAGTTCCCAAAAAACATTACGCACCATGTAGGGGCGGACACGCAGCTCCGCCCCTACATATCATGATTTTGTTCAGGTTCTTTTTTATTTTCGTCCTGACGAAAAGATCAAAACTTCGGAGCATTTGTTT
>JASBZJ010000128.1 GCA_029983495.1 Porphyromonas sp. | reverse complement strand
GTAGGGTTTGTTGTAGCTCAATTGTGCCTCCTTTTTACTTTAAGGTGGCTTTTATAAAAATCCCCATAAAATGTGTACCTCTGACTTTCAGATGACAGTTTGTTTATGGCAAAGTTTCAGCCTGAGGTTCTAGAGGGTAGTGGATTAATATGCTCTGCTTTTCATTACACTTTTAATAAGGGACTAAATGAACTCATAATCACTACTAAACCATTAATTGATTGATAATTAATTCTATTCTTATGAAAACGGAACCGACCTCTATTTTTAAGATTTTGAGTCAAAATTCGACCTCATTTTTCATCCCTCCCTTTCAGAGAGCTTATGCATGGAGGGATACCATGATCAATCGATTCTTTGAAGACATAAAGAAGATAATTTTTTCCGAGCTTGACTCTAGCAAGGAAGATAAGCTCGAACACTTCTTTGGGATCATCGTAGTAAAGACTATTTCTGATCGTTTTGCCCAGAAGAGTATTATTGTGGATGGACAGCAGAGGATAACCACATCTCTACTTTTTATTCTCGCATTGCGAGACACTATTGCAAATAACGACGAGGAAAAGCTTTTTATTGATGAGACACTGCTTAGAAATTCCTCTTCTTCATATCCAGATAAGATCAAGTTAAAGCAGGTGACAAAGGATTGGGAGGCATTTAGAGCTTTGGTAAACAGTGAAAAACCTTTGAATAGTACTATTACGGATACCTATAAGCTTTTTGTACAAGGGCTCAAAGACATGAGGACCCGCTCACCAGAGGTAACGTTTGATCACTACCTCAAAGCTTTGCAACGGTTAAATATCGCTGTCATCTATCTTGATGAAAGACCCTATAAAGGTGAGGATCCTCAGATAATTTTTGAAACGCTCAATTCTCTCGGCAAGCCACTAACCCTCTCAGATCTTATACGGAATTATGTACTACTGAGCTTTGGCACCGACGAGCAGACCGAAATATATGAGCAAGTTTGGTTCCCAAAAATTGAATCCGTTCTTGAAGAGAGGCTTTCCGACTTTTTTAGAGATTATCTTCAATTAAGAAAAGAGAAATACTACAAAGTTGTTAGGGACGATAATACCAAAGAGCTATACCAATTTTTCAAGGACTATATCGAAGAAAAAGGGAACACAACAGAAATAAAAAGAAAATTCATAGAAGAGATTACGGAGTACGTACCGTGCTATAAATGGTTGATTACCGAAGAGAATAACAGCCCTATTTCGTCTGACCCTAAAGCGGACAAAAATATTAAGGAACTATTACGCAATATCTTTTTCGATATAAAGGCCGATCCATTCAAACCATTAGTCATGGGGTTGCTTTATGCTCATTGCAAAGGAATAGATGGAAGACGGCTGAGTGACAATCTCTTGATTGATCATCTGACTGCGATCAGAACCTATCTCATTCGTAGAAGAATAGTGAAGGAATCTTCTGGGGAAAATAAAAATATTATTACACTGAGCAAATACCTTGATGACCTTGTGGAGGGATCTAAAACTATGTTTGATTTGCTTAGCGATAGCTTCTTCTATAGAATGCGATTGCCAAACGATGTAGAGATTAGAAACGTACTAGAGAGGGCTGATTTCTATAAAGAGTACAAAAGCTATACGAAGTTTATCCTAGGAATGATAGAGAAACATAAAAGCAAAGTGTCAGTAGACTTTCGGAATCGCGATATAACGATAGAGCATATTATGCCTCAGAATCTATCGGAGTCTTGGAAATCAACACTTGGAGAAGACTATGAAGATATTCATGAGACTCTCCTGCATAATATTGGAAATTTAATTCTTACAGAGTTTAATTCAGAAATTGGGAACAAGACATTCAACGAGAAAAAAGAAAAGCTCGAAAAGTCCAATCTGAATTTTCGAAATGATGTCCTATCTGAGCAGACATGGAATAGGGATGCAATTCTACGACATAGAGACCAAATGATCGGATACTTCTTAGAGACATTCCCTCTCCCAGATGATAGAAAAAGAAAATCTAACTGGAAAACTTCATACGAAGAGATCTCACAGCTATCGCCCCTTGATCAAAAAGCTGAGTTAATAGTAAAATCACTCAAGCCCTTGTCTTTGCAAATATTCGGAAATCCCATAACGACAAAGAGATGGATTACGCTCTACATCGAGTTTCACAATGCGATCAAGAATAATCCCAACTGTGATTACCAAATCATAATGGGAGCACAGAATGAGTTATTGAGCAGAGGTGATGCCATCATTACGTGGAATGAACTGAAGAAATACTCCGAGAAAGATATGAAGAAGTTCAAAACATTCTCTGGTAAATTTTGGGATGAAGTTAGCGACCTCACTGCCGACATAGAGTTTCTACACACTAATCTCTCCGCTGAAGCAATCATCAAGAGAATGGCTCGCATAATGAAGAAATTGGGTCTTCAACGAGATGACGTCCTTATCAACATCAACAAGGAGTCGAATAAAGCTGATCCAGCAGGAATCAACGCCTAGAACAGTAATTCCGAAAATATCGGGTAAAGGGATGTAAAAAACAGATAGGGGGTAAATTTTTCTTTGAAAAACTTACCCCTTCTCTGTTTTTTCGACTTTCTAACCTACCCCACGATGTAGCTACGAGACGAAGACGGAGAAGTCCTCTAACCCTACACTCCTTCCGAACTTATAACCTGTTATGCACGATGGGTTTATCAGTAAGTACATAAATATCAATGCAGAACACACAAGAGGTTTCTAAAATCCTTATTTTTCAAAGGCTCGTTATGGGCAACAAGTTTCATATGTAGTTTATATTATTATTTGTTCTACTTATGTTTGTGTAGATTACCTTTCTTGCCCCTTTGTCAGTCTGTTTATATTGTACCGTTAAATCCTTTGGAATTATTTCAAATCGGTTTATGATACGTATTCTATTGTTTCACACTCCTAAGTTAGTCTCTTTATCAACAATTAGCCTTCTCTTTCTTGTTGATAACCTCCTTTTCACGTTGAAATTTATGTTTTAACTTTCAGTATTTCAGTAGAATGCTTTGCTATTTCTTTATTGTCGATAACCAATCATCTTAACCTTTTGAAAACAATGTTGTTACATCGTCCTTTTTCATAGTGGTAATAGTGTCCGATTTGTATCGAGGGTAATTTTACAGTAGCTTTGTAGTGAAAAATAAAGCCTTATATGGTTTGAAAATGTAATGTAACCTATTATTTAATAAGGAATTAAGGCTGTTTAGTTACTTGCGGTTTACGTAATGCTATATTTACTGTTGTAGTGTAGCTTTGGGCTTGTAACTTTATTACATTGCTTTTCGTTCTACAAGGTATTACCTTTTGGTAAAGTGTTATTATAAAGAATGGCTTACTATAATAGTTCATCCGCTTTTAAGGGAGCATCATCGCCCGCGGTTACTTTAGGTGTTGAAGAGGTTTGGAATCGTTGTATTTCTTATTTTGAGCAGGTTCTTGATCCCAAGGCCGTTGATACGTGGTTTAGACCTATAAAGCCTGTAAAACTTGAAGGGAAGACGCTAACAATACGGGTTCCTACGTTATACTTTTATGAATTCCTCGAGCGTAACTATTCACGTGTATTTTCGCATATCCTTACTGAAATTCTTGGAGAAGAGGCAAAGTTAGGATATGAAGCATTAGTAGATAGTACCTCGAAAGATATTTCGAAAGGTGGTATAAAGGTTGTTAGCCAGGATATCAAGGGGGCTTCGTTAGCTTACGAAGCTTCTAAACCATTGCCCAATGTTATACACAAGTCGCACCTAATAAATAACTACACATTCGACACATTTGTTACAAGCGATTCTAATAATGTACCTAAGAGTTTTGCACAGAACATATGCGAACACCCTGGTAACCCCATGATTAATCCGTTTTATGTATTTGGGGCTCCCGGAGTAGGTAAAACACATCTTATTAATGCCATTGGCCATCAACTTATACGTAACAATCCATCCATAAGGGTACTATATGTTTCAACCGATACTTTTGTTCAACAGTTTACGAGTGCTGCATGTAACCATAAAACAGCCGACTTTACTAAGTTTTATCGGCAAGTTGATGTGCTATTAATTGATGATATCCAAAGTTTGGTGGGAAAAACTAAAACACAGGAAGCTTTTTTCCAAATATTCAATCACCTTTATATGCTCGGAAAACAGTTGGTGATTACGTGCGATAAACCACCTGTTGAACTATTAGGACTCGAGGAACGTCTTATTTCGCGTATTGCAGGCAGTTGTATTGCTCACATCGATCGACCAGATGAAAACCTTCGCAGAACAATACTTGATATGAAGATGGAGAAGGAAGGTATCGTATTGCGAAATGAAGTAAAAGAGTTCATTGTGAAGAATGTAACTTCGAACCTACGTGAGCTAGACGGAGCACTTACATCGCTCATGCTCCATTCTATTGTACAAAAACGCGATATTGATTTAAAGTTTGCTCGAGAAATTATAAGTCGTTCGGTAAAGATGGATGTACGCGAAATTACTTTCGACTATATCCTTTCGCTTGTTTGTGATATGTTGGGCGTTACCACCGATGAATTACGAGGCAAAAGTCGTAAGCAGGAAATTGTTATTGCTCGCCAGCTTATTATGTACTTGGCTAAAACTTATACCGATGAGTCGTTTGCTACTATTGGGGTACTATTAGGTGGGCGTACACATTCAACCATAGTTCATGGATGTAATACTATTAAGGAGCAGATGACAGTTAATAGTACCATTAAGCAGTATGTTAATAAGCTTGAGGAGCAATTAGGCATATAGATATTATTACTTGCTTAATAGGTTGTACAATGGCAAGTATATGAAAAAAAGAGATACCTTTGCTGAGTACTATGGTACTTTATAATTACTAATTTGGAGTACTAGCAATGTATAAGAGAATATTGTTATAACGATAACCAAACTATTGCGAATCGTATGTCGAAATTTGGTAGAGAATTTAAGGAATTTATCTCACGCGGAAGCGTGGTGGATATGGCTGTAGGTATCATTATTGGTGGTGCCTTCGGGAAAATTGTTTCAAGCTTGGTGGACGATATTATCATGCCACCCATTACGTTACTAACCGATAATGCGCAGTTTAGCGATTTAAAGTTAGTTCTACGCCAGGCTGTAATGAACGGAGAAGAAGTGGTTCGCCCCGAAGTGGCAATGACCATAGGAACCTTTATTCAAACCCTTATTGACTTTATTATTATTGCCTTTGTTATCTTCCTGATGATTAAAGGTATTAATAAGCTTCATCGTAAACCAGCCCCTGCACCCGAAGTTCCTGCTGAACCCTCGGAAGAAGTGAAATTATTACGCGAAATTCGCGACTCTTTAAAACAAGGTAGTAACAACATCTAAATGCTGTGCTAATAATACACTCTCCTACCCATTTCTGATAGTGTAATATACAGTAGTAATGCTGTAACGGCTTTTGTAGCCGGGCAGTGTTTATGCTGTTGAATCTCTAATCGGAAAAGGGTGGGGGAGTGAGTTGTTTGTAGTTTATTTGAAACAAATTATTTATCTTTGCAGTGCGAAAGCCTTACGGGATGTAGCACAGTTGGTAGCGCGCCACGTTCGGGACGTGGAGGTCGGAAGT
>JASBZJ010000127.1 GCA_029983495.1 Porphyromonas sp. | reverse complement strand
ATACCTTTGGGCAATGGTCGAAAGCGTGTCGCCCTTACGAATACGGTGAGTTTGCGGAGCCGAAGCTTTGCCTACACGACTCTTTTTATTGGTACTATGTGCCGAAGCAACACTTGCCGATGAAGCATAATTACGACCATTACGAGTAAAAGTATAGTAGTCACGAAGGGGAACTTTTTCAGCAAAATCGAATAGTTGTGTTGGGTTTAGGTCGACCCCCATAAAACGAGCCTCAAAATGGAGGTGAGGACCAGTGGAACGACCCGTACTTCCACCAAGACCAATTGGGTCGCCAGCACGAACAATTTCGCCACGTTTAACCAACTTTTTACTAAGGTGCCCATAAACAGTTTCTAAACCATTATCGTGGCGAATTACAATGTAATGGCCATAGCCTTTACCTTCGTAATCGTTTATGCGAACGCGACCATCGAATGCGGCGCGAACGGTATCACCAGTATTTAGCTTAAGATCCACACCGCGATGCATTCGGCGATATCTGCGACGATAGCCATAATTTGATGTAATGTGGGTATCCTTATCGAGTGGCATAACAAACCCATTACAATTAATATCGTAGTTATCGGGTATGTTAGCTTTGCCTACACAACCCGCAAAAGGGTTTACGTATTCGCCCCAACTATTTTCGCCATAAAGTTCCACAGCGGGGTATTTAAGTGTTTCTTCGCGTTCAGCTTCGAGTTGTGCTTCTTTGGCAAGGTTGCGTTCTACACGCATTTTTTCGATGATATTAAAACCATCGGCAACAAGCGAACTACTTATAGTAGTATCGGCAGGGGTAATTACTTTTGTGGTTTTTGCTTTTCGATGTTTCTTTCTCGAACCCTGCAAGGCATTGGTCGAAAGCTCCGTTGAGGCCTGTAATGGAGCCATCATGCCAAGCATTAGCCCAAGAGCCAGTAGGTGATGCTTTGCCATTCTTTCTTCTAGGTTTTTCTTTGTTCTTACTGTTACTTCATCACGTTACTGTTTTGGAAGGAAGACCCTCCTCCCAAAACAACAACAGTGCTAAGGTAGTAATTTCATTTTATATATCAAGCAATTCACTCACTCTATTTAATGGAGTTTAGAGAAAACTAGTAGATATTTCAGGAATCTTAACTATACATGAGAAAAGGCAATGCGCTAACGCTTTTGCTTAAAAAAGCGTTTCATAAGCTCTCTACAAGGAGCTTCGAGTACTCCTTGAAGCACTTGGCACGATGGATGAACAGCTTTTGGCGATAGCTGTCTATAACCAGCCTTTTCATCGGTGGCAGCAAACACCACACGGCTAATTTGTGCCCAACGTATAGCCCCCATACACATAACACACGGCTCAACTGTAACATATAGGGTACAATGTGGCAAGTATTTTGCTCCAAAATAGTCCATTGCCGAAGTTAGTGCCAATATTTCGGCATGGGCAGTAGCATCGTTTAAATGTTCAACCTGATTATGACAGCTAGCAACAAGCCTGTCATTAGCTACTATAACAGCACCAATAGGAACCTCATCCTCATCGAATGCTTTTTTTGCTTCCACCAAGGCACACTGCATCCATTGCTCATCGGTTTTTATGTATGGCTGTAACATAGGTAATGTATACTAAATGTTCCTTTATGCTCTACATTTAGGCTAAATTCTCCTTGAGGGTTTGTGTAGCAACCTGATACAATGGTCGAGTCGCTATTGCTTATTTGTACCGTTGTGTATGGTATTGGTTCTCCTGCTACTGAATACACTCCACCCGTAATTGTGTATTGCTGTGCTTTTATAAGTAATGGAAGAAATAACAGAAAAAACAGCAATGTGTACCTGATAGAAAATGACGTGTTAAGCGTTTTCATTATTCGGTTAATTAAATGTATTAGTTGGAGGTTGATTCTAGAAGTTGTTCGAGTATGGCTAGTGAACTACTATAGAACGCTGGGCATAGTAGCCGATTCCTTCTGAAAAAAAAGAAGTTCCTCAAGTTCTTCAAATGGTTTTTTCATTATCATTAATAGGTTAATAAGTTGCTTAAATACGTTAAGCTACGCTCGTAACATTGTTGTTACGCTCTCAAATATACGAAAAAATATATTACACCATCTATTTTCAGTATTTCTAATGGTACTCGATCTACAGTTAGGCACTCGATTGAGTAATGAAGTTAGCTTGCTTTTTGTGTATGTTCGCCAAGTCTTAATATGAGAAAGTAACTTACGCTATGATAAGGTATCGCATTCGATAAGATGTATTGCACTTATCATTGAGAGCTACCCATGCCACCTCTTCATGTGGAATTTAGGTATTTAGCCTGATTTTTTGTTACTTTGCACCCAAAGTGTGTACCCATAGCGTTGGGTGACGAATGCTAATTGATAACTATTTAGAACGAAGATTAATAAGTAATGAACCTATTGGATCTATTTTTAATGGACGCTGCTGCAGGTGGTAAGCCCTCAATGTGGCCATCGCTAGTATTGATGGTAGCACTGGTACTTGTTTTTTGGCTCTTTTTTATTCGTCCACAATCGAAAAAGCAGAAAGAAATTCAGAAGCAACGCGCTGCTTTGGCGATTGGAGATAAAGTACTTACTGCAGGTGGTATACATGGAACCATACGCGAAGTAAGCGAAACCTACTTTTTGATAGAAGTAGATAAGAACATTCATATTCGTGTAGAAAAAACTTCGGTATACCCCGCAAATAACTAAACTAATTACTTACGGGCGGAGCCAAATTGTAGCTTAGGTTGCAATAAACTTTTCCATGTAATGAAACTAAACCTCATCCCCAAGGATAAAGGGAAAAAGAACCCTAACCGAAGGGAAACCCTTAACCAACGAGTGCAAACCCCTCGCTTTCGCAAAGGGTTGCTGTTTGTTGTTGCTTTAGTAATTTCGTCGGGGTTGTGGCTTTTAACCGCATTAAACGATTCATCGAATAGCACAATTGAGGTTGTTTTCCCATTGCGCTATGCCGATTTGTCGGATAAGTATGCTTTTGAAAAAGAGCCCCCACACGAAGTTGTTGCACAAGTTGAAGCCAAAGGTTTTACCCTATTGCGTTATAGTTTTAACCGCCGTGGCGATACTATTACACATTTCGTTACCGAAAGCGATATTCGCAAAAAGCGGTTTGAGGTTTCGGATGAGCTAATGCGTCAGCGTGTGCGAGCTAAACTTGGTAACAAGGTTATTGTTCGTTCCATTTCGCCTTCGAATATTAGCATCCCTTTTTATCGTAGGAATAGCAAAAGCGTTCCTGTGGTAAATAAAGTAGTACCGGAAGAGCGGGGAGGGTATATGTTATACCCTATGAATATTGAACCTAGTAACGTAGAAGTATACGGAGCAAAAAGTGTACTCGATAAGATAACCTTTATAGCTACAGAAGCTAAACACATAAAAGATATTCATCAAGACGAGGTTATTTCGGTTCCCTTAGTAGCCCCAGCCGGGGTAACACTTTCAACCGAACGTGTAAAGGCTTCTATAAAAGTTGAGGTGCTTACCCAGCAGACCTTCGAGGTTCCGCTAAAGGTTGTTAATGTTCCTCCCTCGATGCAGTTGCGCCCCTTCGTTGCTACAGTTGATGTTCGTATTGTTATTCCTCAATCGGCATACAATAGGTATAAGCCAAGCGATTTTATCGCCGTAGTGGACTATAACGACATACATAAAGCACCACAACCTAAAGGAGGCGGTTCGAAAAAACTTAAAGTTAGGGTAGAGGAATTGCCCGAGCGTATAATTCGTTATGAGGTAAGCCCTTTATTGGTAGAATACCTTCTGGAGGAGAACTAGTAACAAAGTTGCCAGTATGTATAGTGTAGGCTGTGCCATTACACCTCTTTTAATTGGGGTAACAGGCGGTATTGGTAGCGGAAAGAGTTATATTGCCCAAATACTTAGTAGGATTGGTATACCTGTTTTTGATTGTGATGCCGAGGCAAAAGCACTATACAACTCCAATACCGAAGTAAAAGCTTTTATGCTTGAGTTATTTGGAGCCGAGGTTTACAATACTTCTACAGGGCAAGTAAATCGTTCATTTTTAGCCTCACAAATATTCAGTAACGAACCGTTGCGAAAAAAGGTTGAGTGTGTAGTTCATCGTGCTACCGAGCAACAATTAGTAAAATGGTTATCAACACAACAAGCCCCTTTATGCGCTGTTGAAACTGCTTTGTTGTACGCAATTCCTTCGCTTATGGCAATATGCCAAGCATTTATAACTGTTGAGGCTGATCTGGAAGTACGCATTGAACGCATTAAACTGCGCGACAAGGCGTTGCCGAACGAGATAGAAGCTCGTATTTTTGCCCAGCAGGGGGTGCCTACTTACCAAGGCGATAAGCCTCATTTAACAGTTGTAAATAACCCTTCCAGTTCGCTATTATCGCAACTTATTCCCTTTCTTGAAACCTTATACTCTAAATCTTGATCATATTTTTGTTATGAATAGCATGGTAATGCGTCTTTCGGAGGCTGTTGCCCACACCGTAAACGAATTATATCAAACTTCGCTTTCGGCAACCGATATTGTGTTGCAGGAAACTCGACCTGAATTTGAGGGCGATTACACTTTTGTGGTTTTCCCAATACTTAAAGCCAGTAAGAAGAAGCCTATGGATACGGCAACCGAAATTGGCAATGCGCTTACAGGTAAGTACAGTTTTGTAGCATCGGTTGAAGTTGTTAATGGTTTCCTAAACATAAGCCTTTCGAGCAAAGCTTTTGGCGAAATGCTTAACGAAGTTGCATCGCACCCTAGTTGGGGGCATAAAACCGCTTCGCAAGATGCTGCTACATATATGATTGAGTATTCCTCGCCCAACACGAATAAGCCATTACATTTGGGGCATGTTAGGAATAATTTGTTAGGTTATAGCCTTGCGCGTATTGTAGAAGCCAATGGGTATAATGTTGTAAAAACGAACATCGTTAACGATCGAGGTATTCATATATGTAAGTCGATGGTAGCATGGCTACATTGGGGTAATGGCGAAACGCCCCAATGTAGTGGTAAAAAAGGCGATCACCTTGTGGGGGATTACTACGTGCTTTTCGATAAACATTATAAAGCTCAGGTTGAAAATTTAGTTGCTGAGGGGCATCCTTTAGACGAAGCAAAGGAGCAAGCTCCTTTAATGCAGGAAGCTCGCGAAATGCTACGAAAATGGGAGCAAGGCGATACGGAAACGCTTGCTTTGTGGAACCAAATGAACCATTGGGTTTACGAAGGCTTTGATGAAACCTACCAACGTATGGGAGTGGATTTCGATAAAATATATTACGAAAGCGATACCTATAAAGTGGGTAAGGAGGAAGTGTTGCGTGGCCTTAGCGAAGGCCTATTTGTAAAACACTCCGATGGAAGTGTGTGGGCTGATTTACGCAACGATGGTTTAGACGAGAAAATACTGTTGCGTAGTGATGGAACAAGCGTGTATATTACACAGGATATTGGTACCGCAAAAATGCGTTATAACGATTACCCTATCGATAAAATGGTATACGTTGTGGGGAATGAGCAGGAATATCACTTTAAAGTTCTTTCATTACTGCTTTCGAAATTGGGTTTTTCGTTTGGGAAGGATTTGGTACACTTTAGTTATGGCATGGTAAACTTGCCTGAGGGGCGTATGAAAAGCCGTG
>JASBZJ010000126.1 GCA_029983495.1 Porphyromonas sp. | reverse complement strand
ATTCCTCGGCATTGGCTTGTGGCACTGTAACCTCGAGCTTTACAAGTTGCCCTTTTTGTGGAACGAGGGGGGCGCAGTGTTTAAGTAAAAGCCGTTTGGCTAAAGCTCCGTTGATAGCGTGGAGCGTATTGTCGCTTGCTGTATGTGAGGCATATATTGCAACCCCTTTTGCCAGGGCGAGGGCAATGGTACGCTCAACATAAGTATAAGGGGTAATATGTTTGAGCGGATTAAATAGAATTGGATGGTGCGTAATAAGTAGGTTATATCCTTTATCAGCGGCTTCAGCAACAGTTGCTTCGGTAGCTTCAACGGCAAGTAAAGCCCCTGTACAAGGTTGCATAACATCGCCTACTTGCAAACCACTATTATCCCACGGCTCTTGTAGCGTAAGTGGGGCAACTTGCTCGATTGCTTCGATAACTTGTTTTATAAGTACCATGGTGCTTTTACTTACCTTCCTATGGAACCCTGGCATTCACGCTGTTCAAAAGCTTACTAGTAGTGTAGTAAAAAAGTTTAAGCTTTGGGCGAAATATCTATTTTAAGCGAAAGCTCGGTAAGTTGTTCCTCGTCGAGGGTATTGGGAGCTTCTATCATAACATCGCGCCCTTGGTTGTTTTTGGGGAAGGCAATGCAATCGCGAATAGAATCGAGCCCTGCCATAAGCGAAACCCATCGATCCAAACCATAGGCAATACCTCCGTGAGGGGGTGCCCCATATTTGAATGCATTCATAAGGAAGCCAAAGCGAGTTTGAGCATCGTCGTGCGAAAAGCCTAGAATTTCGAAAATTTTCTGTTGAAGTTCGGCATCGTGTATTCTTATCGATCCCCCTCCCACTTCGGTACCGTTAATTACCATGTCGTAGGCATTGGCATAAACTTCGCCGGGGTTTGTGTTGAGTAGAGGAATATCCTCGGGGCGTGGAGCTGTAAAGGGGTGATGAACTGCGTAGTAACGCTGAGTTTCGTCGTCCCATTCAAAGAGGGGAAAATCCACAACCCAAAGTACTTCGAAGTGATTTTTATCCATCAATCCCAATTCGTTAGCAACGTGCAACCGTAGTGTGCCAAGTTGTTTTACCGTTGTGAGGAACGAATCACCCGTCATAATAAGTATAAGATCGCCTGGCGAGGCTTGTACTTTTTGGGCAATTTCGGTGAGGCTTTCGGTATTATAAAACTTATCAATACTACTTTTTAGGGTGCCATCCTCGTTGTAGCGAATATTTATTAGGCCTTTAGCTCCCACTTGTGGGCGTTTAACAAATTCGGTAAGAGCATCGAGCTGTTTGCGGGTGTAATGTGCCGCCCCTTTAACCACAATTGCACCTATATAAGAGGCATTATCGATAACTGCAAAGCCTTTGCCTTTCGCTGTAGAGGTAATATCCACAATTTCCATAGCAAAACGAAGGTCGGGTTTATCGCTTCCGTATTTGCTCATGGCTTCGTTCCAACTCATTCTTCGGAATGGTGTTTTGAGTTCAATACCTTTAATTTCCTTAAAGAGGTGTTTGGTAAGACCTTCAAAAGTTGTAAGTACATCGTTTTGTTCGACAAACGACATCTCACAGTCAATTTGGGTAAACTCGGGTTGGCGATCGGCACGAAGATCCTCGTCGCGAAAACATTTTACTATTTGGAAGTACTTATCCATACCCGCCACCATAAGTAGTTGTTTAAAGGTTTGAGGCGATTGGGGCAAAGCATAGAACTCCCCCGGGTTCATGCGACTTGGCACTACAAAGTCGCGTGCGCCTTCGGGTGTTGATTTAATAAGCATTGGGGTTTCGATTTCGATAAACCCTTGTGCGTCGAGGTACTTCCGTGTTTCGAGGGCTAATTTATGGCGAAGAATAAGGTTGTTCTTAACAGGGTCGCGACGAATATCGAGGTAGCGAAATTTCATTCTTAAGTCATCACCACCATCGCTGTGTTCCTCGATAGTAAATGGAGGAACCTCCGAAGGGTTGAGCGTTTTGTAACCTGTTACTTCAATTTCGATATCGCCTGTAGGTAAGTTCGGGTTTTTAGCACTTCGTTCGCGTACCACGCCTTCCACTTGAATAACCCATTCCCTGCCAATTTGCGAGGTAAAGGCTTCAACGTTGGGGGTATTATTCGCAAAAACGAGTTGCGTAGTACCATAGCGGTCGCGGAGATCCACAAAGGTCATGGCTCCGAGGCGACGCACTTTATTTACCCATCCCGCAAGAGTAACTTTTTCACCTGCGTTGTTGAGGCGTAATTCGCCACATTTTTTTGTTCGAAACATAGTGTATAACTAGTAAGTAAAACTATCTTTTACTGTAATAATTCCAGATGCTTTTATTTGTGTATTACAAGGATTGCTTTGTTTGTGCCGGTTGCTTTTTGTTATTAAAGAGCAAAACAAACAGCAACCCTACGACTAATGCATAAGCTGCAAAGGTATACCAAACGTATGGCCAGTGCGAGGCATTGCTTTCAACATTAAAAAAGTCGACAATATACCCCCCTCCACGCGAACCAATAATAGTACCTAGTCCATTCGTCATGAATACAAATACCCCTTGTGCCCCAGCACGCATTGTGGTTGGAGCTTCGTTTTCAACAAATATCGAACCCGAAATATTGAAGAAATCGAAGGCCATACCGTAAACAATCATCGAAAGGATGAGTGCTATAATACCGGGGAAGGCGGGGTTACCAACGGCAAACAAACCAAAGCGCAGTACCCATGCCATAAAACTAGCAAATATAACCCACTTTATACCAAAGCGATGGAGGAAGAAGGGTATGAGAAGTATGAAAAGGGTTTCGGAAATTTGCGAAATGGAAAGGAGAATATTAGAGTTTTTTACCGCAAAGCTATTGGCATATTCGGGGATATGCTTGAAGCTATCGAGGAATGGGCTACCAAACATATTGGTTAGTTGTAGGGTACAACCTAAAAGCATTGAGAAAATAAAGAAAAGTGCCATTTTGCGTTGCTTAAAGAGAACAAAGGCATCGAGCCCCAATAAGCTAAGCACGCTTTTTTTGCTACTATTCTTTCCTTCGGGCTTCGAAGCCGGCAAAGTAAGTGCATATAAGGCAAGGGCAATACCAGCTCCCCCCGCAATAAAAAATTGCTTAGGGCTATCCATAAAGCCGAGTAGGTTTATTAACCACATGGCAATAATAAAACCTATAGTACCCCAAACGCGAATGGGAGGGAATGCCTTAACTACATCTTCGCCATTATGTTTTAGGGTGCTGTAGGCAATCGAATTTGTTAGCGAAAGTGTGGGCATATAGAATAGGTTTACCCAAAGAATTAGTAGCAGGAATACCCAAAATGGAGTGCCATTGGGAACAAGACCGATGGCTATAAGCCCCAGCCCCGAAAGAAACATTGCGCCCGAAAGTACATGTTCGGCATTAACCCAACGATCCACAACAAAGCCTAGTAGCGGAGGCATAATAATTGAGGCTATACCTGCGGTAGCAAAGGCTGACCCAACATCGCTCCCCGAAAAATTCAACGTATTTAAAAGGTATCGCCCTAAGGTGATAAGCCATGCTCCCCATGAAAAAAATTGAAGGAAGCACATTACAACAAGGCGTATATGCAGGTGTTGAAAGCGTTGTTCCATATTAACCGTGGGTAGTTTAGGGTGAGAGTTTTGAGGGTTAATGCGTAAACAAGGTGCTTACGGATTTAAGGTTTAGCGTTCCATTAGTTAGTTTTATCCGTGCTGCTGAGGGGAAGAGGTAGTTACCAATGCGAACGGTTGAGGTATTACCCGAGCCTTGTGAAGTGGTTTCGCGAACAACAGGTATAATTACTATTTCGAGATCTTTATCAACCATATTCCTCCCCGTATCATCCTTTTTAAGGTGGTTTGTTATATGCTTGTTTAGTAGTAGGCTTATATTATCGAAAGTAAACTGCCTATTGGTTACGTTGTATATATTCGATAGGAATGCTGTTCCTTGGCTTGTAAGTTCGGTTAACCCCTTTTCGAAAAAGCTATTCAGTGAATCGCGGGGGACCATAAGCAAATACGAAGGGGGTTGCAAAATAGTGTTTTCGGTGCTTGGTACGTCCAACGGAAGTTGTAGGGTAGCTCCGTTAATTAGGCGATCCTTACCATTATTTTCTTCCACCTGCTTAAGGACAAGTTTGTTAAGGTCGCTAGTATGCAAAGTTAACGATAAGGCTAACCCTTTGGGGGTTGTAATATAGGCGTAGTTAGGGTTTGGGTTAAGTAGTTGGGCAATGTTTTTTACTTCGAAGTTGCGGTGTAAAAATTGCATTTCGGTATTTGTAAAAACATCCTCGTTGGCTACAAGTATTGTACTATCGGTATTTGTTTTTTTATTGTGTATAACGTGTTCGTACTCGTAGCCTAAAACAAGTTCGGTGTTATATACACTAAGCATGCAACCGCTACCAGTTGTACTTTCGATGTATAACCCACGGAAAACGTTGTTCTCGAAAGCCTCCTGCGAATCAAACCACTCGGGGTGTTCCTTCGATTTTTTGTATAGTTCGTTACCTATGCTATTATCGATGGGTATAACAAGTTCGTGTATGCCTTTGTTATTACCTGCTTGGTAAGCAAGTTGCCCCAATTTAATAGCTCCTTCGAGGAATGGGGTAAGGTTATGCGTGTACCTATTGTTGGGTAAAGGTTTGGTTACTTGGTATGCCGTAAGTTTTGCCAATGCGGTGCTATCGCCCACCCAGCCATTATAACGAATACGAATAAAGGTGTTTTTTATTTTATCGTTAACCGGGGTGTAGGTGGGTTTAAAGTGGGGTGCATGTTGCAATCGGCTTATATACGATGCTCGGTAAGTGCCATAAGTAGGGTCGTTAAAATGTCCCAATAGAGCATAGGTCGAACGTTCATAAAGCGAATCGATAAGGATAGTTTTTACCGAAAGTGCAATGTTAGTTTCTTCGGGGTTAAGGTTATCGCTTGCAGGTTTTATTCCTCCTCCTACAGTGGAAAGCTTATCGTTGCAACCCGCCAAAAGAACTATAGCCAGTAGTATTGAGGTTGCTGTGGCAAGGTGTTTAGTCATTTGTAACTACAATTAAAAACCAAAGCGTGATACTACTTCCCCATTAAATAATAGGAAAAGGTATACCACGCTACTAAAGTACTTATTTTTTTGCGATTTTAGAGTAGTGAACGGTATAAATCGCTGTGTTTTTGCCCATCCGCATCGGCCGTAGGGCTACAAATAATAGTTGGTTTTTGCATTTGCTTAGCATAGTTTGCCAATTCTTCAACATCGGCTTCGTTTTCGGCAATAAGGCTTACCCCATCAGCGTAGGTAATACCTAGTTTTTTCATTCCTTCAACCGAAAAATCGTCAACAAGGGGTTGAACCATTTCGTGAGGAATTTTGTCGAATGCTATAATTTCTTTGAGGTTATCGCCTAATTCGCCTGCTTCCTCGTTGTGTGCTGCTGAGAAAATTATTTTAGCATTTCCCAGGCATGGCGAGTTTTTATAATAAGTGCGGAGATAAAGAGGGGCAAATGCCGAAAACCATCCTGCGCAATGAATAATATCGGGTATCCAGCGAAGTTTGTGGATTGCTTCAAAGGCTCCTCGGATAAAGAAAATACTGCGTTCGAGGTTTGTATTCTGATGCTTGGCATCGGGTTTGTACATCGATTTACGCTTAAAGAATTC
>JASBZJ010000125.1 GCA_029983495.1 Porphyromonas sp. | reverse complement strand
GATGCCCACGAATAAACGAAATGGTGATGCATGTTGTGGATTTTGGAAAAAGCTAGAGTTGCCAAAAAAACGGCATGCATCCTTATATAATTAACCACAATAATTAAACGTAATAATAATGAGACTAAAAACATTACTAGTAGTTGCTTTAACCACCGGTTGTTTAACTTGTGCGTCGGCACAAATTACAACTCGTGCGTTGAACAATTCTACTGCAGAGAGCGCAAGTTTGAAATTGGATAGAATACTCCAAGACAAAGGCTCAAAAAGCCCTAAGGCTGAAGAAGTAGGTAAACTTGAACTGTTGTTTAAAGAGGATTTTAGCAACATGAAAAAAGGCTCTACAACGAAGCCTGATATGGATAATCCGGTAAAGGATGAATCAATAAGTTATGTTTACCAAAATGCAAAACCCGAGTTTTTTACTACAAAGGGTCCAAAAGGTGAAAACTGGGGGGTTGAGAATGCTTTTTCGGCAGGTGGTGCTGTTGCTCTTTATGGTACTGTAGGGCGACTTACTACCCCTATTCTAAATGCGACAAAGTTTTCTGGTGGAATTGTTGCTATCCGTTTCAAAATCCGTTTGGTCGAACCTATGCCTGCCGATAATCAATGTTATTTTGGCATTCAGGCTGCTGAAACACGTAATATGAGCCGAAATGGTTGGACTTATTTAGAGAACTACATTATGCCTAACCCAACAACTGAGTGGCAAACTTACGAATACGTATTTTCGGGTGGTGGCCCAAGCACAATGTATAATATGGGCTTCGAAAGTAAATCGGAGCTTACGGTTCTTATCGACGATTTAGAGGTTTATTATATCGACCCCTTTGTTTCTATCCCCGAACTTACTGGTCATACTGATTATACTGGTAAAACTTTTACCCTCAATTGGAAGCCTGTTGAAGCGGCAACTAGTTACCTTGTATCGCTAAATAAAATAGTTGAATCTACAGGACCTCAACAACGGGAACTGCAGGAAGCTATATTTACCGATCGTGAAGTGAAAGGAGCCAATAGCTTTAAAGTTACAGATGCCGAGTCGGGAGCTATTTATAACTATACGGTAAAAGCAAAAAAAGGTGACAAGGTTTCGCTTAAGCAGGTAAATCCGACTATCATTTTTGACATGGAGATCCCCAAGGCACCCGAAAATGCAGCCTTTAACGATGAAACCTCGATAAAAGCAACGTGGAAAGCTGTTCCTGCAGCTAAAGCGTATAATTATTATGTTTTACGTAAGCGTGTTGCTGAAAAGGATGGTCCGATGGTTATCACGAACGAAAACTACAGCGACGTGTTAAGTGTTGATGATGAAAAAAGTGAGTTTACGGTTGATTCGCCCGATCCAGATGCAAAGGTGTACCACAGCCAACATTATCTTAAAGGTGTAAATCAATATGGTTGGTTTGTTCGTTACGGGGTGCCTTATTCGAGTTATATATGTTTGGATGCATGGCATTCCTTCTCTTCGTACATGGAAAATGTTGCAACATTACAATCTATTCCCATGGACTTATCGAAGGATGGTGGTAAATTTACTCTTAGTGTAAAATACCATGGTGGAGAAGTTGAGGCTGATACCGATCAAGGAAAGAAAATGGTGCCAGTTTGGGCTATTGTAGCCCTCTTTACTTATGATGAACAAACAGGTAAGTACAAGCAAGTTGAGTCGTTCCGTAGCGAAGATATTCCAGTAGATGCCTGGAAGGATTACACGTATAACTTTACTAAGGGTACAGCAAAAAGTATTGTGGGTATTTTTGCGGTAAATGGTCCTACGAATCTTTACGTTGATAACCTAAAAATAACGCAGAATTACAAAGCAGGCGATGAGTTCCTTGACCGTATAGCTATGGTACCTTTTACCACTGAAACAGAGGCTACGGCTACGATTCCCGAAAAGTGGAAGGGTAGTTATTTACTTCATCAGGTAGTTGCACTTCGTCCATTACTTAAATCCAACCCCAACGATAGTACATCGTCGTTAGAACGTTATTCCGAAATTAGTGAAGTGCATAAAGGTAGTACCGCAATACTTAAGCCTACTAATTGGGAACCTTTTACTTATACCTATAACAAGGGGTGTTTAGTAATTAATAATCCTGAGGGGCATAGTATTCGTGTTATTACCCCTAGCGGTTCATTGGTTGCTCAACCAAGTAATAATAAGCAAATTACCTTGCAACTTGCGAAAGGTATATACCTCATTGTTTCGGAAGGTTATGTAGCAAAGGTAGCTTTGTAATATATCCTCTTCGTCAACATAGAATAGGGTACTGAATTAAACTAAGTCAGTTACTCGTTAATACTGTAACCTCGCCATAGTGCTATTACAAAAAATATGTGTACGCCATGGCGAGGTTTCTTTTATTTCGTTGCTTTATTAAAAGGTCTATGCTTCGTCCAAGGTTTTCTTGTAACCTTGTGGTTCTTTTGCAATGGTATCATTACAGTATTTGCAAATTTCAAAAATAAGTAATACCTTTGCAGAGCGTTTTGATAGAATTGATTATTGAAATGCTTATATGGTGGCTGTAGCTCAGTTGGTTAGAGCATCAGATTGTGGTTCTGAGGGTCGTGGGTTCGAGTCCCATTAGCCACCCCAAAGTTTAGAAGTTGATGTTAAAGGATAACTACGATACATTAGCTTTGCAAGTTTCAGAAGGACGGCTCACTATTCAGCGGAGCCGTTTTTTGTCATTTGCCTATAAGATAACCTCGGTTAACGAAGCTATGGCAATAGTTACGGAAATGCGCAGTAAAACCTATTTTGATGCTAGGCATGTATGCTATGCTTTTCGGCTTGGTGTTGAAGGTGAAATATCGAAAAGTGATGATAATGGCGAACCAAGTGGTACAGCCGGAAAACCTATACTCGGTAGGATATTGTCGCTGGGGTTAAGTGATGTGCTGGTTATAGTGGTGCGTTATTTTGGTGGTATTAAGCTTGGTACGAGTGGCTTAATAAAAGCTTATGGTGAATCCGCAGAGCTAGCCCTCGTTGCGGGTGGTGTTCAGCAAGTTATTCTTTACGATACTATTACTGTTGCTTACGAACCAAATTTAACGGGTACAGTTATGAACCTTATTAATAAGAGTGGGGGAGCAATTGCCGAAATGGGCTATAATACAGGTTTATCGACCGTTGAGTTTATAATCCGAAAAGGCGAGAGCGAAAAAATACTTGAAAAGTTGAACTCCATATTTGGTGTTTCTGCAAAAAAAGTATTACCTTTGCAATCGCAATTAGGGAAAACCTAGTGCATTCGGGGTGTGGCGCAGTCCGGTTAGCGCGTCTGCTTTGGGAGCAGAAGGTCCTGCGTTCGAATCGCAGTACCCCGACGAAGATCAAAATCTGCACACATATTTTTTATAATGAAGTTGAGTCGCCTTGAAGAGTTCTCTTCGGGGCGTTCTTTTTTTTACAACAAAATCATTATCTTTGTTTAGGTCAAACCTAGTTAGGGGCATTTTAAGGGGGCTTCGAAAGCGATTGATAACTGTAACATTGCTACTGTGATGTAAAGTGTTCCCTTACGTGCCATGGCTTGAGTGGGTGTTGCTGTGCATGAGCTGTTCCTGAAGTAATGCCACTTGTTGTGGTATAGCAAGTAGGTGCATGTGAGGCAATTTTATACCCTCACTTTTGTTTTGGTGGATGCCTTTACCTAACTTGTAGTGAACTAGTATGACTACTATTTTTTTAGAGAATAAAAGCAGAAGTATGATAAACAGTAACGACTTCAAACAGTATGCAACTAAGCATCTCGGAATGAATACACTTGCCCTTGAGCAGTATATGGCAAGCCAAACTATACGCAACGAAGAAGGTGGGGGCGGTTATATTTCGCCTACAATTATCGAAGAACGCAACTTAAACATTGCTCAGATGGATGTTTTTTCGCGCTTAATGATGGATCGGATAATCTTCCTAGGAGCCGCGGTAACCGACTATTCGGCAAATGTAATTCAAGCACAGCTCCTTTACCTCGATAATAGCGATCCAGGAAAAGACATTTCAATATATATAAATTCTCCTGGTGGTAGTGTTTATGCAGGATATGGCATATATGATACCATGCAATACATTAGTAGCGATGTATCAACAATTTGTACGGGTATGGCTGCTTCCATGGCTGCTGTTCTGTTGGTTTCGGGTACTAAGGGGAAGCGTTTTGCATTACCACACTCGCGTGTTATGATTCATCAACCTCTTGGCGGAATGCAGGGGCAGGCAAGCGATATCGAAATTGCGGCGAAGGAAATTATTAAAGTAAAGCACGAGTTACACCAAATTATTGCCGACCATAGTGGACAACCCATTGATGTTGTGGAACGCGATAGTGACCGCGATAAATGGATGACTGCCGAAGAGGCTAAAGCCTATGGAATGATTGATAGTGTGCTAAAACCACAGAAGAAAAACAATTCAGATAAATAATTTTCTCCCTTAACGAGGAGGTAGTTGTAAACAGAAATAAGTGAACGAATAGTTTTTTTTTGATGGCAAATAACAATAAAAATACTAGCGGAAATGGTGGTAACCAAAAGCGATGTAATTTTTGTGGAAGAAGCGATAGCGAAGTTGGGCTTTTGATTGGTGGGGATGCCGATACCTTCATTTGTGATGACTGCGTAGCCCAAATAAACTCGTTGTTAAACGAACCTGCTAATGCATTTTCACCATACGGAGCAAAAAAACGGAAGTCGGACGATAAAAAAACAAAGAATAGTTCTACAGCTAAGCAGGGCTTCCAACTTACAAAAGAAGAGTTGCCTCGTCCACAGGAGATTAAAGAATATCTCGATACTTATGTTGTTGGGCAGGATGATGCTAAGCGTTATCTTTCTGTAGCTGTGTACAACCATTATAAGCGAATATTGCAAAATGAAGCTAGTGGCGAAGCTGAAGACGAATTGAGCGATATTGAAATCGAAAAAAGCAATGTGCTTATGGTAGGTCCTACTGGTACAGGAAAAACCCTTTTAGCACAAACCATAGCACGTATGCTTAATGTTCCCTTTGCCATAGTTGATGCTACCGTATTAACTGAGGCTGGCTATGTCGGCGAGGATATCGAAAGTATTCTTACGCGTTTATTGCAAGCTGCAAACCAGGATGTTGAAGCGGCTGAGCATGGTATTGTTTTTATAGATGAAATTGATAAAATAGCTCGTAAAGGCGATAACCCCTCAATAACACGCGATGTAAGTGGCGAAGGTGTTCAGCAAGGTTTGTTAAAGCTACTTGAGGGAGCTGATATAAATGTTCCACCCGAGGGTGGGCGAAAACATCCCGAGCAAAAGTTCATAAAAGTAAATACACGGCATATCTTATTTATTTGTGCTGGTGCTTTTGTTGGCTTAGAACGAATAATTGCGCATCGTTTAAATACACGCTTTGTAGGGTTTCGTACTGATGACAGTGGTAAGGAGCGACTTGATGAAAAAAGTGTTATGCGATATGTTTCGCATCGTGATTTGCGTACCTTTGGTTTAATTCCCGAAATTTTAGGTCGGTTGCCAATTCTTACTTATCTCGATCCCTTAGATCGCAAAACGCTTCGACGCATCTTGACCGAGCCTAAAAATGCCATAGTTAAGCAGTACGAAAAATTGTTCGAGATGGATGGAATAAAACTCAAATTCCTCGATGAAGCCCTAGATTATATTGTAGATGTAACTGTAAAAGAGCATTTGGG
>JASBZJ010000124.1 GCA_029983495.1 Porphyromonas sp. | reverse complement strand
ATGGGAAATCATCAGGTAAACTCAATTACAAGTTCTGTTCGTTTAGAGTTTTATTTATGAGCAGACTATAAACCCATCGGAACTATTGATCGAGTTTATTCATACACTTTTTATTCTACTGTCCAGGAAGAAGAATATGTATTGCAGGCACTATTCTTTTTAACTTGTAGATATGAGGCGTTGTAAACTCACACCTATCAGTATTTGCCGAAGATTTATTTACACGAGGAGTAATAAATGAGAATATGGATTTTTGAACACAAATAGAATCCTACTGGTCACAAACAAATACGATTGGTACCCGTAACAGCCTATAGACTAACCTAGAAACAAAGGCATCTCAATAGTTCATTTTCTATCGTCATGCTCTTTTTGTACCTTTGAATACGGTATAGAGATTCCCCCGATGGGGGGATATGTTAGTGATGTTCGACAGGTAATTTTTGAAGTAACGCATTATGAACAATATTTTTCGGAGAGCTTTTTATTTATGGTTGTTACTACTGGTAGCCACTAGTAATGTGCTTGCACAACACGATGCACAGAACGTACCTTGGAGTACAAGAAATAGAATATTTCTACGCAATGGATTAATTGCTTCCCCCCTAAAAAGCGATACCCGCGAAGACCTTTTTGCAACAACTTCGAGCCAAGCAAAATACACCTCTCAACGAGCCATACAGGCCATCGATCGTTTTGTACGCATGTACCCTCTTGACGCTCGTCGCGAAGAGCTAAATCTTTTTCGTGGGGCATGCTACATGGCTGAAGGCGACTTTAACCGAGCTCGGTATTACCTCGAACAAGTTGATGAGCGCTCGCTTGTAGGCGAAGCTTTAAATGAATGGAAGGTGCGAACTGCCTTTTCCCTTCTTAAAACCAACCGAAATAAGGGTAATTACCGTAGCTTGTTCGAAACTGTAGCCAAAGGGCAAGGCTACTGGGCTAAGGTAGCAAAGCTTTATGTTGCAAGCGAACTACTAGCCGAAGGAAAAACACTGTTAGCGAAGGATATTTATACCGAGCTTGAAAGTGATGAACGCTTTGTAACAGATGCAAAAATTGGGTTTGTTACAGCAACCTATTACGAAGGACAGTACCTAAAAGCAGTTACCGAAGGCGAACAAGTTGTTACTCGTTACCCCAAGGCACGTAATAACCCTACTCTACTACAAGTTATGGGCAATGCACACTACCGTTTAGGGAATAGTAGCAAAGCCGAACAATATTTTACTCCCCTATTTTTGGATCATAGCGAGGTGGTTTTACCAGAGGATAGGCTCGTTTATGGAGCTGTACTTATGGAACTGGGCAAGCAGAGCCAAGCACTACAGATATTAAAACCCGCCACAGTAGGAAAAACCCCAACAGCCGAAGCTGCAACACTGTATTATAGTCGCGCTTTACGCGATAAGGGAGCCTACCCCGAAGCAATAGCTTCGTACGAAACGATTACATCTCACGGGGGAACACCCAAAATTCGCGAAATTGCGATGTATGAAATGGCTCTGGTTATGCGTTCAACTCGACAAAGTAACTTTGGACAGGATGTTCGCATTACTGAAGAATTCTTAAACGACTTTCCCAAAAGCAAGTTTCGTAATACGATGGAACGCTTTTTAATTGAGTTCTATTTATCGAATACCGATTACGAATACTCGTATCGTTCCATACAGAGGCTAACACAAAAAACGCCTCCCCTTCGCGAGGCCGAGCAATATGTACTCAATAACCTTGCCCTACGTTTATTAAAACAAGGCAACTATACTGGTGCCATGAACTATGTACAACTTGCTGAAAAACAACCTTTACCCTCTACTCTTTATTATGGCGAAACCCTATTAATAAAGAGTGAATTACAGGAAGCACAGGGTAAACCCGACGAAGCAATTACCAGTCTGAACCGTTTTATGGCATTACCTGTAAATGCTACAACTTATAATTTACCCGAAGCTTATTACCGGTTAGGATATTTATATTTTAATAAACGCGATTACAACCAAGCTAACGCAAACTTTAAACAGTATTTTTCGCGAAGCGGTTCGGTAAGCGCACCTCGCATGGCAGATGCTTATGCTCGTTTGGGTGATGGTTACTTTGCATTGGGTAATTTAAGCGAAGCTATAATTGCTTACGACTTATCGAGCCGAAATACAAATAGTACCGATGCATATGCTTTAACCCGCAAAGCTGAAATATTAGGAATACAAAAAAAATACAGTCAACAAATTTCCACCCTCGACGATATTATTCGCTCTACCCAAAGCGACAGTTATCGTCGCAAAGCTCACCTTGCAAAAGGAGAAGCGTACCAAATGGCTGGCGATTACCAACATGCCGAGCAAGCATTACAAAATACAGTTAAACAATATGCAACCTTTGAAGAAGGTCGGCAAGCCTCGCTCAAATTGGCTCTTCTTTATTATAATTCAAATAGAAGCGATGCTGCCATTGCACAATACCGCAACCTAATACTTTCCGCCCCCGATTCGCGCGAGGCTAGACAAGCATTCGACAACCTTAAAGCAATTAGTCTAGAGGAAGGTAGAAGCGATATTTTACAGGAAGTTGTAGCCTCGTCAAAGGGGAGGTTCCAACTAAGCAATACAGAAGCACGAGAAATGGCTAAGGAATTTGCTTTTAATGCCTTAACGAACCAAAGTTCCGATGCCGAAAATAAATTATTGCAGTTTATTGATACCTATAAGCAAGGGAATGATGTAAATGAAGCACGCCTAAAACTTGCTGAATACTACCAAAATCAGGGGGAAAAAGAACAAGCTTACAGCCTGTACCAAGCCTTAGAAAGTCAAGCCAATAGTCTTGCCGCTCAGCAAGCTGTAATTCTCTACTTCAATATGGCTGGCATCGAAGCCAGTGGTAATCAGTTTAAATTAGCTTATAACCACTATGTAAAAAGCTATAACTTATCGTTAAACGCCGATACCAAAGCCGAAGCTGCAATACGAGCCTTGCGTATAGCACAACAAGGCGAACTTTATACCATAGCTTTGCCTTTTGCGAACGAAGCTGTGGATAAAGTTGATGGTGTGGCAAATTCAGAAGTTCGCCTCCGCAGGGGGTATCTTCTTCTTCAACAGAAACGCATAAACGATGCACTTACCGACTTTGAAAGAGTAGCAAAAAACAGCGATACCGAGGCTGGTGCTGAAGCCACAGTTATTTATGCCCAAGTGTTACTTAACGAAAAAAAACAACCCGTAAAGGCAAAGCAAATACTTAATAAGTTCATTGAAAAGGGTACAGCCCAGGAATACTGGCTAGCACGTGGCTTTATTCTTCTTGCTGAAGTGTATTACTCGCAAGGCGATATGGTTACAGCAAAACAGTACATACAAAGCCTACTTAAAAACTACCCACAGCGCAACGATGATATTACCGAGCGTAGCAAGCAATTACTCGATAGTATCGAACGTAATAACAAGTAACTTCTATTTTTCTCCTTTCAACGAATACTATGATACAGAATAAAATAGCTTTTGTTACGGCTACTATAACAATGTTTTTTTCGCTTATTATTAGCCACAATAGCTACGGTCAGGTTCAACGCCCCGATAGTTTGCGACGCGAACTTACTGTTGTTAGCGACCACGAAGCTTTTATTGATAAGCAACAACCCTTACAACCTGCTTACCAATTCGATAAACCTAAGGTTACAAAGCTTAGGCCTACCCCCCCCAAACCTACAGGCGATTTTACACCTTCGATAGTAATTCCACGACACCCAGCCCTGAGCGATAAGGCCTTACAACGGAATGAAGGCAATAAAATCGGTTTTGTTTCGTTATCAGGTGGATTAGGGCCTAATATATCGGCTGATGCGGGTTTAAACCTACCACTCGGTAATTATAGCTCGCTGTTACTCGATGCTTTACATCGTTCATCGTGGAATTGGCCAACATATGGTAATGGAACTCGATCGAAGTTTGTTCGCCACGTTACCGACGTTTCGTTAGGCTACCTTTATAGTAAGCCAGCTACAAACTTTAAAATTGATGGTGAAATTGCTCACGATAATTACAACTTCTTTGGTGTTCACTATCCTGCACTTAGCCCTACAACTCAAGTTGGCAGTAGGCTTACTTCGCCCCATACAGCCAGCGAGCTATTTGGAGCTATAAACTCGAACCTACAGTGGGAAAACGAAAATAATGCTATTGCATTGGTGGCGTCTTTCGATATAAATAATAAAAAAGGAAGAAGCCCCAATGAGGAATGGGTTAAAGGAGGCAGAGCCTTGAATTTCGACCTCAATGGAACTTATAGCCACACATTTGGTAGCCTGTGGCGTGCAGGGATAAAACTTCGCACCTCGGTTAACGACTTTTTAGGAGCCGCTAATAACAACGAAGGGATGAACCTACTAAAGGAAGAAAATGTTAACAATTCCTTTTTTTACCATAGCGAGCTTCTAACTCCCTTTATAGGCTTACATGGGAACATAGGTAAATACCCATGGTATGTAAACGTTGGAGCAAACCTCGGATTCCAACGTTTCGAAAGCGATTATTCACGATTTCCAATTAATGGGAAATCGAATAAACCCTTTGTTGTTACACCTTATTTCGATACGCATATTGTATTTTCCGATAAAGTAGGATTATTCGCTTTGGTAGATGCTTTTTCGCATATGCCCGATCGCTTTGGCGATAATCTGTACAACAGGTATGTTGCATTAGGTTATGCATTCCACCCCGAGTTTATCCCCCTCCATACCGAACTAGGTGTTGAGGTAAATGCAGGTTATGGTATATCGTTTACCCTTTCGGGTGGGTACGACCGTGTAAAAAACAAAAACTTTTTAGCACCTCGGCTCATTAATACTGAGTCTAATGTTTTTGTCGCTTTTAAACCTTACTTAAACGATGCCAACTTATACTATGGAAAGTTAGCATTCCACTATAACCTATACAATAAATTACGCATTGATGGTAACGTAACCTATAACTATTATGCCGTACAAAATAGCTTACCCGAAGGTATTGTTCCACTCGAGGCAGGGCTATATGCGGTTTATAACCCCATTGAAAAAGTATCGTTATTTGCCGACTTCTTCCTCGGGGCTGGGGTTCAACACTACAACCCTTTACTAACAGGGACTACCGAAAAACCATTAACCTTCGGAAGAATACTACTCGGAGGCAATTACTGGTTAAATTCGTTTATTGCCATTAATGCCTCATTGGGCAACTCGTGTTTTATAATTCGCTCGTTCCCTTACGATTATCACGATCGCTATCCTCTAACGTTCCAAATAGGAGCAAGTATACTTTTTTAAAGCTAATAGGCAAACAGAACAACAAATAATTTACGCAGTGTTTTAAGTACTCCCAACAAATTGTATACATATACTATGGATTATCGATTATTATTAATAAACCCCGAAGGAGCTCTTTACGACAGTAATGGACAGCTTCCCGAAAATGTTATTACCACGGTTAAGGAAGCCCAAAGCAAGTATGGGCTTAAAGTGGCATTAGTTACATATAATACACTACAGGAGTTATTTCCATTGAGCGAAACCTTAGGATTAGAAGAAAACGAAGGTTACCTTGTTTGTCCGCCCGAGGAAGTTGTGTACATATGCCATACCCAACGAACTATTCCCCTCGAAGGCAACAACCTTGTAAAGTTCTTTATGAACAAATTGGACTTACTGCAAGACGAGATTGCGGCAGTGGGAGCAGA
>JASBZJ010000123.1 GCA_029983495.1 Porphyromonas sp. | reverse complement strand
GTATGCAATATCGAACTTCTTTATTAGGTTTGTTCCATCTGCTCCCACAAATATGGGGTAGGGTACTTTGCCATCGTGTGTCCAATCGCCTTGTGTTCCACGTGCAGAGCCTTTACCTCTTTTCCCTCGTATTTCATCTTTGTCGTAAGCATCGTTGCTAGGGTCTCCTTCAACCCAGAAAATTTCAATCTCCTTGCTTCCCTCAGAACCGTATTTTTTATAGAGGGTTTCGAGTGCTCCAGATTGATGGAAGCTCCAGCAGGGGCCGCACCATACAGCCGAGATATCGATAAA
Source organism: Porphyromonas sp. (assembly GCA_029983495.1). Lineage (GTDB taxonomy): Bacteria > Bacteroidota > Bacteroidia > Bacteroidales > Porphyromonadaceae > Porphyromonas. The sequence goes on along the minus strand of JASBZJ010000123.1, from coordinate 5,417 downwards.
AATGAACTTCCCTTCCTTAAGAAGTTTCCCCATGTCGTACTCCTTGTCGTTTATGTCCGAAACCTTGAAGTTCGTTTCGGCAAGAGGCCACCACAACACGTCACTTTTCTGTAGTTCATTAAGTGTAGTCGGGTTCGGGGCGGTTTGTATTGAGGTTTGTAAGCTTTGTAGCTGCGCAAACCCGGGCAGTGCAAATAAGCTAGCTGCCAAACTAAATAGAAATTTCTTTTTCATGGTTATTATTCTGAAGTAAAATTGTATTCCGTTTCTTTAATCCCTTAATGTTCTTTTTGAATACCAAAGGCAGGAAATGCTGTTGTATTGTATACAAAAATACAAACAATAACATTCCTACCTACCTTAGTTAGTATATCATGTTACTCAACCATTAGTGCAAGGCTACGTTTTTCATTAGTTGGCGTGGTTACTGAAACGTAATAAGTTCCAGTTGCAAAGCCATCAAGTGAAATAAGAGTAGCTTCGTTACGTGTTGTAAATTGCTTTAGCACATTTCCGTTGATTCCGAAAATAGTTACGCTACTACCAATAGGAGTCTCGAGGGTAGCTTGCCCATGAGCCCTAGTGGGGTAAAGCATAATTTTACTACCCTTTAATACAGGTGCTGCTTGGTAATCTTTTGTAGGGCAAACAAGTACATGGTCAATTAACAGCCCCGAACTCGAAACTTGGTTGTTGCTACTGAAGTGGTGTATAGCAATAGCAATGGTTTTTCCTTTATATTTTTCGAGCGAAGCTGTGTAATGCTTCCACATATTAGCATCTGTTATGTCGTCAGTGGTAATTTCTCCATTTCCTAGTTTTTCGGTAAAATCAGCAATAGTTCGTTTCCCTGTAGGCGAAACAAGTACCTCGAAGCTGTTTTTTGCATCATTGCCAGGAAAGAAAATATTGTATCTAAAACCAATTCCAGGTTCGCTACTATTGGCAGGAACTGTAAACCGTTCGGTTACTAAGTAGTTATCGATTTTTTTACATAGCGTAGTGCTGAATACGCCCTTTCCATCAATAGAATTGGGTACTGAACCAAAGGAAATTAATGCATCGCGACTGTTACTATAACCTAGTAAGGCATCTGGGTTTAAGTTCCCTACAAGCCCCACAACTTGAGTGTTTAAGTAGTCGCATAGCGAAAACCAGCCGTAACCATCGTTATCGTTATCTATCGATTGCCAAAGTATAGGTAGTTTTTCATCATCAAAGTTGAATTCGAGCGGAATTGTGCTTCCTTGGTTAGGACCAAGTATTTCGATAGGTAGTTTTACCGTTTTTATTCCTTCAGAAGGATTTGCGTGAATAAGAATATCGTATTTGCCTGGCTGTGGAACAGGAAGAGTAACCTTGTTGTCCTTAAAGGCAACTTTTGTACCTGCTAGTTCTGCTTCTAAGGTTACCTTTTTGGGGGAATAGTATTCAACTTCGAGGTCGAACGTTTGGGTATCTTCGGTATAAACCCGAGTGGGGTAATCGGTTTTCGAGAATCCAATACCATCTTTTTCAAGCCCATTTTCGATTTTCATAAGCTTATTAAGCTCCTCCCACATGGAGCCGGCATAGTAACTTGGGCTTACTCGGACATATTTCCCCGATGGAGATATGAAGAAAAGGGTCGGAAACTCTTTGGTCTCTATCCCAAGGTCGCGCATCATGTTAATAGCATGTTCATTAATAAACATGGGGTAAGGCACTTTGTCTCCGTTAGTCCAATCACCTTTTGTTCCTTTTCCTTTACCAATGATAGCGTCGGTATCGTTATTCCTTCCATCACCTTCGAGCCAAATGATTTCAATTTCGTGCGAACCCTCTGGCCCATATTTTTTGTAGAGCTTTTCGAGTGTACCTGCTTCATGGAAGTTCCAGCATGGAACACACCATACAGCCGATATATCAACAAGAATATATCGCCCCTCGCTTAACGTTTTGGCTACATCGAATTTGCGACCCTTCATATCGATAGCCTTAACGTTTTTCGATTTTAACTTCATCGTAAACGGAGGTCCAACACGAGTTTCACCCTGTATTACGGTTTTTTCGGTTGTTGTAGAATGATTACTAGTAAAGCTTGTGTTATTAAGCTGAGCATAACCAACGCCTGCGAACACGAGCGATGCCCCAAGGGCTAGAAGTAATTTTTTAGTCATTGCAATATTGAAATTATCGGTATTCTATGTTTTATTTTCCAGTTTCTAATACCTCCTTGTTCTTTTAGGGGTAACATTATTTCTTTTGTCACCAGCACCACTTTCGATGTGTTGCTTTCTGTCATGCTGAGCAAATGTACAATATGTTTTTCAGATTGCGTATATTTCTTATCCTAGGTTTTTTTTGTGGCATCCACAAATCTCGACTCTTAATTATATTCTAGTTCTATGTTCTGTAGATTAGTGATGAAAGTGCATAATAAAAACATAAGCTAACCTTAGCTATAATGGATAGCCATCCATTATACTCCGTTCCCATCGTTATTTTTTTGGGAGCTTGTATTTTATTTGTACGTTTGTTTTTAATCCATTTTGTTTATATTTGCAGACGTAAGGTGTAAAGAAAAAGAGGAACCTGGTAATGACAACGAATCGACAATACTATTATACACAACTTTAATTTGTAAGAAGAATAATTCCGATGAAAAGATTACTACTATTAGGAGCAACGCTAATGCTTAGCCTTGCTAACCTTGGGGCACAGCACCCACAATTGAGTCCATCAGCTCGTGCTTCGCAATTAACACGCAATGCCAACGCAAAAACTAATAATTTGCGTGCCACTGTTGAACCAGGTAAAGGGTTTACTTATACTCAGAAAGATGCTAAAGTAACCCTTGACGGGGGAATAGGCAATCCCGAAGCACCCGGTTCGTACGTTGCTACATGTATAAAGCTCCCTAAAATTGCCGATGGTACCATAAAGGGGATTAGCTTCATAGAAAACGGTGTTGATAACGAAACTACCGCTTTTATTGGAGAATTAGCACGGATCGACAAAGAAGTTTATGATGGGGTAACTTACAAAATGCCTGTAATAAAAGTGGTAAAATCCATCAAGGTAAAGCTTAACCACAATGCCCTTTCGACGGTAATACTCGATACTCCCTTTAAAATGGATCCACAAAAGGAATACTATGTGGGCTATTACTCCCATTCAGGAGCGAACAATCTGTACCCTGTTTTGTTCGATATAACTGAATTGCCCACGTACAAAGACTATAATTATGGTTTATTGGCATTAACTGAATCGGGTAAGCCTTTTGATGCTTCTGAAGGTAAGGAATTAAAGTTCGACCCTTATGAAACTATGTTTGGTGCTCCGTATATTTATGTTGATGTTGATGCAAAAAGCGGAGAGCTTGACCGTGTAGCATGTATTACTACCTTGAAGGGAACTAACCCCACTTTTTCGCCAAAAGATGTGGTTAAAGTAGATGTAGAGGTGTACAACTTTGGTTTAAGAGCTGCAAAAAATGTAGTTGCAAAAGTAGCTGATAATGGAAAGGATGAGCAGAGCTTTACAATTCCATCGATTGAGCCTGGTAAACGTGCAAAACTTACAGTTGAATTCACTAAAAGTACCCTGGCAGGAGTTCACCTTGTTGAGGGAAATGTTCCTTCGATGGACGGTGGTAAAAATTTATTTGACTACGCTAAAACGAATGGTATTTACAAACGTGTTGATTTTGAACAAACCCCTTTAAATAAGCAATTATTGGTTGAACGTTTTACAACAGAGCGATGTGGATACTGCCCCGGTGCTGACCCCCGTCAGGAATCGTTTATAAAACTGATGGAAAAGGAAGGTTTTACAGTAAGCGTAGTTGCCCATCACAGTGGTTATGGCACAGACTTTTTAAGCCTAAAAGAGGATGTTGATATTGCAAACTCGCTGGATGTAGATGGTGCACCAACGGCTGCTCTTAACCGTTATGTAATTGGCAAAAATGGGGAGAATTTCGATGTTGTAGGGAAACCGGAAGACTTAAAAAAACTCGCACTTTCGGGGTATAAAGATGGCTCTCCAATGAAAATAGAATCCATCACACGCACAAAGAAGGATGGAAATAAGTATAGTTATGATGTAAAATGTAAACTATTCCCAGGTATCGACCCCGGCAACACCTATGTAACTGTAGTAGCTGTTGAGGATAATATCGAATCAAGAAACCAAAGTGGTGCGGTTGCTGGGTACCGCCACAATAATGTTGCTCGCAAGTATTACACGAATGGATTAGGCGATAAGTTGGAAAACCTTACGGCTGGCGATTATACTTACAAAGCAGAAGGTATTGTATACGACGATAAATGGGATTCCGATAATGTTCGCCTTGTTGTATTCTTCCATGGTAACATAAAAGACCCAATCAGTTACCGCCGTGCTGTTTATGCTTCAGCTCAAATAAAAATGGGAGAAGAAAAAGCCAATTACAGCCAAAAGTTAACCAAGGATATGCAACCCCGAGCCTATGCCCATAATGGTTACATTTTAGTGGAAGGAGCTGTAGAATACTATAACGTTTACAACATGGTTGGTCAGCTAGTTGGTAATACGCCTACACAGCAATACACTCCTGGGGTTTACGTTGTGAATTCGGTGTATGGTAATCAAAGCTATGTAACGAAGGTTGTAGTTAAATAAACAACAACTCGAAGAGTTTAACTAACACTAAGGGGTGTGCCAATGAGGTTTTTTACCGACCTACAGGCACACCCCTTTCTGTTTTTACACAAATGGAGATTTATTTGAGACACCTTTGCATGATGCCTTTTCAAGGTCATTACTCTAAAGCCATTCGGATTTGTTCAACGTACACAATACGCGGTTTCTTTGTTTTATACTTAGTAACATGAGTGGCGCAAAAGTAATAGTATCACTTTACTTTTTTTCGGGAGCTTGGGTTGTATTACGTACGATATGTATTGTTAGCCGAATTTGGTTTTCGTAATGTGCATCAGCATTGATTTTACTGATAATACACGAAAAAATATTACTCCAACCCATTTCGAGCATCGGTGCAATAACTTCATTTTCGTTTTTAGGTATGTAACCTAATAAAAATTCCTCATGGGTGTTTTTTTTGTTGGTATATAACTGCCACAGCACATGGGGCGTAATGGTTATTAATGTCACGTTCGAATTTTAAATGCGTCCCTACATGCAACTCATTCTAAACAAGGCTAGCATCGTAGTACTGCCTGCCTGCTAGGTAGCATTCCTTTAAGAAAAGTCTTTTGGCTTTCATAATTTATTGTAATAAATCGTTTAACTACATAATCTGTTTATAATCCCAACCTTTTATTGATGTGGCTAGGATCCTTTTTATGAACAATTAGGTATTCCCCAAACTTTATTTATTTCTACTTGGACTAACAGATAGCCGTAGAGAGTGTGGAACCCTTTTGTTATTTACT
>JASBZJ010000122.1 GCA_029983495.1 Porphyromonas sp. | reverse complement strand
CGACTAGGCTAACCATTAAGAAAAATGGTAAAGTCACTACTACCTTTTACTTGCAAGTTCCCTTGACCATCAACGGTAACCAAAGGTACACGACGCATCATATCCTGCAGGTTGAGGTTTTTACTCAAAGGGTCATCCTTAACATTATACGCAATTCGGTCGATACCCAAACGCACAATAGGTTTTTGCGCAACTACCACAACATCATTGAGTTGTTCAGCATTTTCTTCTACCTGAATACGTATAAGCCCCTTCATAGCGAGTTGTTCAGCCGTATATTTTTGAGGGATGGCTTTGTATCCAATACCTTGCGAAGTGAATATATAGCTTTGAGCAGGTGGAACTGCTAGTTCGAACCTACCAGCATCGTCAGTAACTTGACGCAATGTATCGGTTTTTGTTGATGAGGTATATACTACAAGCAATGTAGTATAAGGAATCGGCTGAAGGGTTTGCTTATTCTGAACCATACCACGAACTTTACGATAATGCGAAGGAACTGTATTTTCGGGTTGTTGGGCATAAACAAAAAACGTACTTAGTAATAGTAAAAGAGAAGGACTAAGCAACCTAAACAGTAATGATTTCATCGTCACACTATTATTATAATGATTTCGCATACAAAGGTAAAAAAAAAAAAACGGAAGCTGTTTCTCAAAGAGAACTATTCATCGGTTTTTCAAAGCAAGCTTTTTGGGAAAGGGTTCTCTTTAGCAAATGCAATAGAGGCAAAAACAGAACTACATAAAAGGAATGTAGTTTCAAATAAAAAAGGCATTGGGTTTCGCATCTCCCGAGGCAAAACCCAATTAAAGAAATAATGAAACGGAAAACTATTACATCCTAGATAGGATGTGCTTTTACCAAGCTACCACAAGCTATACTATAATGTAGTACGAACTAAAATCTATCCGCAAAACAGATTTGTTAGAACCTATATTAGGTTTTTCTTGCAGAGGTAACTCGTTAATGTTTTTATCGGGGGTACAATATATACCCATAAATAAGGAAGAAGGTTTAATTACCTAGCTAGAGATGAATAGAGCTCTTTCGTTTATTACTCAGTGATGAAAGATAAACTCCCCTCCCCCCTCGCTTGGGAGGAGGGGATGATTATCGATCGGCTAATTAATTGTTGTTTTCAAATAGAATGGAGGCTTATTTCTTTATGGGGAGGTTATCCTTCCAATCGTTGTTCTGCTGATTTGGATCGAGATAGCCCGCTTTCATTTCAGCTCTTGGAATAGGGAAAACGAAATTATAAGGCTTGAACGATTTATCGCCTGCAATCTCGGCAGTTGCTTGCGTACGACGAAGGTCGAAGAAGCGATGCCCTTCGCAGAATAACTCGCGAACACGTTCTTCCGCAATAAACTTAAGTAACCCATCCTTATCAGCTGGTAACTTATCAGCTCCTGTAATTGCGGCATTACGTTTGGCAACTTCGAACAAGCATTCCTGCGCTTTGGCTACATTACCTAGCTGTGCATAAGCTTCGGCTGCTATTAACGAAACTTCGCTAGCACGTATAACATAAATGTTATTTACGTTTTTATCGCCACCTGCGCCATCGTATTTTGCAGGGTGTGGAGCAACCCAATCCTCGCCGGGGCCCTGTACCGTTTTTATAAGGCTGTTACGAACATCCGTTTTTGTTATCAAACTTACACCAGACCTTGTTAGCGAGCCTCCGTAGCCATTATAGAATGTATTAAGCGAGTTCGCCGAAAGGTTATCATCGCTACGTTTAGCAATGGCAAAAATCATTTCGGGGTTAACCGCAATTGAACTCCACATGGCCAAGTATGCTTCGTTATCGCTAATAGGTTTAACACCTGCATCAATAAGTAGTTGAGCGGCTTCGGCTGCTTCATTCCATTTACCCATATAAAGGTATATACGAGCTTCGAGAGCTTTAAGAGCCTTTGGTGTAATATAAAAAGCTGAGCTTTCGGTATTATTATACGATTGTGCTTTCTTTATCAAATCGAGCATAAAGTTCCAAGTTTCTTCAACCGTAGCTCTACTAACTTTTTCTTTCGGTTTAATAACTCGGTCGTTTGGAACAATAATAAGCCCCAGTGTCGTAGCATGCTCAGCACTATAAGCTTTAGCAAAAATATTTGCAAGGTAGAAGTAACTGAATGCTTTCAACCCATATAGTTCCGATAAAGTTGTTTCTATCTTCTGTTTTTCTTTCAACAAATCGGCATTGTTTGGGTCGTTAGCAATTTTATTGGTTACCGTTTTAAGGTAAGCTTCGCCATCAACTATTGCATTAGTAGCATTCGAAATTACGTTGTACCCCCAGGCCCACAAATCGGTTATTTCGGCATTTTCATCACTAAAAGTCCAACTCGATACCTGTAGGAAGTGACCAGACTTTGGCGAAACCGTAGCGATGTCGGAAGTAAGGTCGCCCATAAGTACCATATTTCTACCGAAGAATGGGGAATCGCCAAACAAGTTTAGAGCACCATTTAGTTTATTCCGCACTTCATCGGCCGATTCTGAAGCTTTGTTCGTATCAACATTATGATGTAGCTCAGGTTCCATATTACAAGCAGCTAGAATAAAAGCGGATGTAAGAAGATCACTTGCCAACTTAAATATCTTTTTCATAGTTGTTATTGCTAATTAAAGGTTATACATTATTCTCTAATCGGCTTTTATTAGAATGTAAGCGTTACACCACCTGTAAACTTAAATGCCATAGGATAGTTCCACCATTGTAAGCCATCAGCACCAACACTTGCAGGGTCGAAACCACGGTAATCCTTGGCAACAAAAGTGTATACATTATCAAGGCTTAAGAAGAAGCGAACTGAGCCTAAACCAACTTGAGGAAGAGCTTGGTTAAGGGTGTAACCAAAGTTAATGTTCTGAATTTTCAGGTAGCTCCCATTCATCAGGAATCGGCTCGAACCATTATTCCATGTTGTTCTACCATCAAAAAGCATAGGTACAAGAGCGTTGTCGCCTGGTTTTTGCCAACGATTATCGGCAACCCACTGGGTAAAGTTATTACCTAAATTAGCTCCTAGCTGCTCATCGTAACGGAGGTGGTCGGCATAAATCTTAGCTCCCAATTGGTAGTTAAGAAGTATTGAACAATCGAATCCTTTATAGCTAAAATCGGTACGGAAACCACCAATAAAATCAGGGCTGGCTTTACCTAAATCCACTTTATTTGCGTCATTATATTCGGTAGTTTTACCCTTGCTATGGTCGATAACAGGAATTTCGTTGCCATATTCATCACGCTTAACATCATTAATCCACCATTCACCAACACCGGTATCGGGGTTAACACCAGCCCACTCTTTCATACGCCAAGAATAAATGTCGCTACCTTCCTTTCTAATAGTAATTGTTCCTTCAATAGGATTACCATTATTAAGTTTTACAATACGGTTTCGGTTCCACGAACCCGTAAACGAGAATCGTAACGAAGTGTTTTCTGTTTGAATAGCATCAACACCTAATTCGAATTCAATACCATTATTGCGGAGCTTACCAAGGTTTTCGTGCCAATATGCGTTACCGGCAGCCTTCGAAAGTGGAACAAGGAAAACCATATCGGTAGTCATGTGGTCGTAGTAATCGAAAGTAAGGTTTACACGGTTAAATAAGCGGGTGTCGAAACCTATGTTGAATTTTCGTGTTTGTTCCCAACGTAGATCAGGATTTTCGAATTGTGTAATATACATCCCCGGGTTACCATTATAGTTATAACCAAAACTATAAAGCCCACGAGCTGCATACCAACCACTACCTACCGACTGGTTACCGGTAGTACCCCAACTAGTACGGAAAGTAAGATCTTGGAGCCAGTCTTGCGCATCTTTCATAAATTCTTCTGAAGACATTCTCCATTTAGCACCAACCGAGTAGAATACACCCCAACGATTGTTTTTATGGAAACGACTCGAAGCATCGCCACGCAACGATGCTGAAAGGAAGTAGCGTTGAGCATAATTATACTCAGCATTGCTAAAGAACGAAAGTAACCGCAATTCGCGAATACCCGATGCTGCAGAAGAAGGTTTCGAAGTAAGCTCGATATCAGTAAGGTTCTTTACAGGGTAATTAGTAGCTTCGAGGCGAGCATACTTGTAATAGGTATTTTGTCCTTCCTGCCCAATTAATGCATTAAGGTTATGTTCGCCCCACGACTTATTAATGTTTAAAGTGTTAGTTATTGTTTGGTAAAAGTTGGTGTAATAACCATTTGCACCGAACCCGTTGGTGTTACGACCATCTTGCGTAAAGAAGCTCCAGTAAGCAAAGTCGTCGAGGAGGTAAGCATCGAGTCCATAGCGACTGGTAAAGCTTAACCAATCGAGGAACTTAAGTGTTACATAAGGCGATACAATAGCACGGTATTGGCGTTGATTGTTTACATTACCTCCTTTATCGCGACTTTGAATGGCCACGGGGTTGTAGCCGTTAATGTTCTTATGAACATTGAACGAACCATCGGCCTCATAGATCGATTCAAAGGGGTTATGCATAAAGGCTTGGGTAATGGGGTCGGTAAAGTAACCACCACTAGTACCCATATTTGTTTCGGTTAACGACAAAGTGGAGTTAATACCATAGGTGAGGAAGTCATATGGCGATTGATCCAAGTTAACACGGAAAGAGTATCTGTTTAAATCTTTACCTAAAACCAAACCATCTTCCTTCAAGTAATCGAAAGCCACATAATAACGAGGGGCACGAGGGTTATCGCCACCACCACTAATATCGAGGGCATAATTTTGCAACATACCCGTACGGGTAACAGCCTTTAACCAGTCGGTGTTATTACCACCTGTTGCCGGTACATTAATTTGGTCGTTATAAACAATCTTATTTAACCAGAATAGGCGACTTTCGTCGGTATCGCTTAAGCCCTTGCCATACAAATCCATCCAGCTTTTATAATCATCTGAATTGGGGTCTCCGGCTATGCTATTCCAATAGGCAAGGTCGCTTGCAAACGAGCCATTAAAACCTGCTTTATATTTTAAAGGGTTCGAAGCTGATTCAAGGAACATAGTACGCCAAGTATCGGCATCAACAGGGCGGTAACGCTTACTACCCGAAGTTACAGGCAAGGTGGCTCCCCCTAAACGGGTAGTAAAGTTTAGCTTAAACCCAGCACGACCCTTTTTTGTAGTAATAACAATTACACCATTTGCGGCACGTGCTCCATAAATCGAAGTTGCGGATGCATCACGAAGAACGGTTAAGCTTTCAACATCGGCCATACTAATCGTTGAAAGGGGCGAAACTTGAACACCTTCGTCAGCACGCATACCAAAAGTAGAAGTTTCGATGGGTACACCATCAATAACATATAACGGTTGTGTACCCGAGTTTAATGAGTTTCGACCACGAATAAAAATGGTATTAGGTGCACCAGGTTGCCCCGAAGTATTCGAAATGATTACACCTGGAACATTACCTTTTAGGGCATTTACCGGGTTGGCATCGAAACGTGCTTTAATTTTTTCGCTACCCACACTACTGGCAGCTCCAGTAAATGCTTTTTTTGTAGTTTGACCGTAACCTGTAACAACTACAGCATCGGTCATTTGCGAATCCTCTTCGAGGTAAACCTTTAAAGGTCCATTTTCGATAAGTACCTCGCGAGTTTTCATACCAACATAACTTACCACAAGATATTTTGCGGAAGCCGGTACTTCGAACGAGACGCGTCCAGTTAGATCTGATTGTGCGCCCATGGTAGGGGTACCGT
>JASBZJ010000121.1 GCA_029983495.1 Porphyromonas sp. | reverse complement strand
AATAATGTATGCGGCAAAGTATGCCTCGAGCCAAAACGGTTATAAGCGCGCCCAAGGAGCGAACTGGGCAATCGAAAAACGTCATTTACAAGCAACAAAACTTGCCCAGCAAGAAGCCCTAATAAAACGTGGCATTGCCAATAGCGACCTCGAAGCAAGTAATGCGGCTGCACAAATTGCACAGAATATTAAAGCTCGGCACCAACTACGCTACCGCGAACGTTATTTGGTTGAAGGTATACTATATGGCATAGAGTTTACTATGGCTCCTATTGCCTCGCGCGACTTGCTTTCGCAAAATACCACAGCCAAAACAAAAGCCATCGAAAGCTTAACCAAACAATTTAATAAGTTCTATGATAAGGACTATAGCCCCGAACTTGATAAAGAAATTGCTATTGCCATGCTCGAACGTTATTGCCAACGGGTTAAGCAAGGCGAACGCCCCAAAGCTATCGACGAAGGAATTGAAAAATTCGGTTCAGTAAAAGCATACATCGAATACATCTTTGCAAACTCGGTATTCGCCAGCAAGGAACGCTTTAACAAAATGCTTTCCGAAGCGGATTATAATGCTGCACTTACCGACCCTATGAGCTACTTTGCGCAAAGTGTAATAGACGAATACAAAAGCCTAACTAACGCCCTGCTACCCTACGATGCTCCGATAAAACAAGCGCAAACAGCCTACATTAAAGCCAATATGAAGTACCCCGGCGATGAAGTTCTTTGGCCCGATGCCAACCTTACACTACGCTTTACATACGGAAAAGTAAAAGGCTACATTCCTCGCGATGTTGTAACCTATGGGTGCGTTAGCACTATGGACGGTGTAATGGAAAAAGAAGACCCTACAAACCCCGAATACATATTACCCCAAAAACTTAAAGATATATACGCAAAAAAGGACTTTGGGAAGTATGCCATAAAGGGAACTACAACTATGCCTGTAAACTTTTGTGCAACAACACATACTACAGGTGGCAATAGTGGTAGCCCTGTTTTCGATGGAAACGGTATGCTTGTAGGGCTAAACTTCGACCGTAACTGGGAAGGCGTAGGTGGCGATATTGAATACCTAGCAAACTACCAACGAAGCATAATACTCGATATACGGTATCTTATGCTTATTGTTGATAAATACCTTGGAGGCGAAAACCTTATTAAGGAAATGAATCCCCAATACTAACCCAGCAAATATATTCTCCCTTCCCCCCGAACTACAAACTGTAGCCAGTAGGGGGGATAGGGGACATAATTATTAACAACTATGGAAAACGAATTTTTAGAAATGGAGGAGCAAATTGTAAAGATGCTTCGCACGGTTTACGACCCCGAAATACCCGTAAACGTTTACGACTTAGGGCTTATTTACAATGTGGATATAAATGATAAAGGGCATGTTATTATTACTATGACTCTTACCGCACCTGCATGCCCCGCAGCAGATTTTATTCTCGAAGATGTTCGGCTGAAAACCGAATCGGTAAAAGGCGTTAAGCGTGTAGATATCGAACTTACATTCGACCCTGCGTGGAGTGCCGAAATGATGAGCGATGAGGCAAAACTTGAGCTAGGACTAATGTAGTACTATCAACGGCACTCAAAATAGTGAAAGTAATTATACTTGCGTGGTATACTTTATTAGCGATGTTCATTTAGGGTCGCCTCGACACAAAAATCCTCTCGAGGTTGAAAAATTATTAGTTCGGTGGCTCGAGGCAATTGCCCCTAATGCCGAAGCTATATATCTACTTGGCGATATTTTCGACTTTTGGTGCGAATACCGCAACACAGTTCCTCGCGGGTATGTGCGCTTTTTGGGAACCCTTGCAAAACTTAGCGATAAGGGAATACAAATACACTTTTTGGTTGGGAACCACGATATATGGTGCTTAGATTACTTCGAAAAGGAATTTGGTGCAATACTCCATCGAAATGCATTCGAAGTAACATTAAATGGAAAAATATTTCGCCTTGCGCATGGCGATGAAGAATACCGCTCGCACTCAAAAACCGAAAACTTTATATACTGCCTATTTCGGAATAAACTCGCCCAGTTCCTATTCCGTGCCATTCACCCCCGCTGGACCATAGCTCTGGGGCAAAACAGTTCATATAAAAGCCGTGTTAAAGGCCTAGCCAAACAAAAGCCAACAACTCCATCCCTCGAAAAGGAATGGCTGATTCAGTGGGTTAATAACCACATTTCCTCTTTTACACACATCGATTATTTCATTTTTGGGCATCGCCACTTGCTCGGCACATATAACTGTCCTAACAATAAAAGTATTACTCTTTTGGGCGATTGGTTCAGCCACTTTAGTTATGCTACTTGGGATGGGCAACAACTAAAGTTAATGGAAATGGTTACACATGCAAACCCACTGGGAATGCCCCTAAACAAACAACATTCATAATAAGACTCCGTTCTAAGGGTTCATGGCTACAACAGGCAAGGCTCCCCCTACCCTATGAAACACGTCAATGGGAGTTGCTTGCCCCGTGAAATGTTAATTATTTGAGGGAAACCACAAATAGTATTGTTCACTAAGTATAATATTGTATCTTTGCCCTCACAGGTTTGCGAACCTCACTACCACCCCTTATACACAAGTGGCGGTTGGGTTCAAAAGCTAAAAATACAAAATGGAAATAACTGCTCAACTACGAGCCGTTTACTTATGAATAACAACAAGTTTTAAGTATCATGAAAAGATTACTACTCGCTGTGTTACTAGTTGCCCTTGGAATTGCTCCCCTTGTGGCACAGGAAGCTTTCAACCCCGAGCATAAGCTCGAACTTATTGCCAAGAAAGGAACCTCAAAAGTTACCTTTGTTATTGGTGGAACTGCTGAAACAAAAATCAACTGGGGCGATGGAAACATTGAATCGTTTACCCCTGATAACAGCTCATTCCCATTCAAAAAGAGCGAACACACCTATGCTACCCCTCTAGCCGAAAATGGCACAATTACCATTGATGGACAAAACATTATTGCCGTAAAGGTTACGACGCGCGAATCGGCAGGTTCCATTGTTGGCTTTGGCGAAATTAACGCCCCAAAACTCACCTTAATCGACTTTGGTGATTTTACGAAAGGCAGTGGCCTAAAAGATTCGAAGGATGGAACTGTAAACCTTTCGAAATGCACAAACCTGCGAACAATAAACCTGCGGAATGTGCCAAAGATTATTCTACCTGACGAACTACCTGAGCTAAGCACTTTTTCGATTACGGTTAGCTACGGCAACGACCCTTCTAGAACATTACTCGAAAACAAAGAACTCGACTTTTCGAAGTCACCAAAGCTAAAAACTATTAACCTTAACGCACAAGATAATATCGAGAGTATAAATCTTACGGGTTGCAACAACATACAAAAGCTTTCGATGTTTTTCATGAATGGGAAACTTAAAAACGCAAAAGGGTTACGCAATGTTACAAAAACGAAGAATTGTAACGACATTTCACTTCATAGCCACAACGTTCCTCTAAGCCAACTCCCCGCAAAAAACCCAAATGTTAAATACAAAACATACTCTATTAATTATAACCTCCAAGGGTACACAATACCTAGTGAATTAATACAGGGTAATACTATCGACCTATCGGCTATGGCTACCGCTTATACTTTTGAAGGCGAAGCAAAAAAAACAACCATTAAATGGTACAGCATGCGCGATAAGTACTTAAGCGACCCTATCCCCGAAACTGCTTACACTGAAAAGGATGGGGTTTACACCTTTAACAAGACTCTTTTTGGCGAAGATAAGGACAAGGTTACCCTTTATGCCACCTTCGAAAGCGAAGTTTTCGATACCGAAACCCTTACAGGCTTAAAAGTAAAACCACTTCAGTCGCAAAATGTTATACTACAAAAAGCCACCATCGATTCAAAGGAAATGACCCTTGTTAGCGAACATAAAGCTAACGAACAAATCGAACTTGCCATAAAAGGGAATGGTACTATTACCGCAGAAGGAATAAAGGAGCCTATTACACTTGGCGATAAAGCCAAAGTATATACATTAACCAATTCAACAGTGGTGCTAAAGGGCGATATTACCTACTTCGATGCCAGCAATGCTGTGTTCAAAAGCATTGATGCCGGCCAAATGGTTAACCTCGATACCCTATACATGTCAGGCAACAGCCTCGAAAGCATCGACCTCTCGAACAACAACAAACTAAAGGTTGTTGAACTTGCCGATAACCCCACATTTAAAACAATCGTTTTACCTAGCGAAAAAAATAGTCTCGAGTATATCGAATTTGCAGGCTGTGGCGATTTAAATAAGCTGAACCTAACGGATTACAAAAATCTCAAATACCTCGATATCTCATACACACTTATCGATGATATTGATTTGTCAACCCTTACAAACCTCGAAGTGTTAAACGCAACATTCTGTAGCCTGAGTAAAATAGATGTAAGCAAAAACACAAAGCTTACCTATCTTAACATAGCTCATAACAGTAATATCGAGAAGTTGGATGTTACCCCCCTCACGGCTCTGCAGTATTTAAATGCCTCATCGTGTAAACTTTCGGAACTCGATGTAACCCAGTGTACCAAACTAAAAAAACTTCTATTAGGCTTTAACACCTCTTTTTCGCGTGTTGACTTTACTAAGCTTAGCGAACTTGAACAAATCGACTTGACGGGAAGCAAAATCTCAGGCTTCGACTTATCGAATAATAAAAAGCTCCAAGAAGTAAAACTGGGTAATACGCTCATTAGTAATATTGATGTTACTATGCTCCCTAATCTGCAACTGCTTAATGTTGCTTATACAAACGTCGATAAAATAGATGTGACCAAAAACCCCGAATTACAACTACTGAATATCGGCAAGACCAAGGTTACTGAACTCAATGTAAAGAATAACCCCAAGTTATTCGATATTTACGTGTACAGCAACCAGATGGATGCACACACTATTCACCGCATTATCGAGGACATCCATACTGCACCAAAAGAAGACAGCTACGGGCAAGCATTCCACGGCTTATTACTTATTCGAAACCAAAAGGAACTCGACAGCGATAAAAGCCTCAAGCCCACAAATATTTTTATTCCCGATGCCAAACTAGCAAAAGAAAAAAACTGGCGTGTACAAAATATGATTCCATCAAGTGATGGAGGATACGACTACAAGAACGTTGAACCAATCGACGAAAATGCTGCCGAACAGATACAAACAAATGATTGGTATGTTGTGGTAAATGGTAATAATGTTACCTTATGCAATGCTCCTTTAAAAGCTACATTTAGGGTATACGATATAAATGGTATGCTGGTAGACGAAGGAATTGTTGGAAGAGCTAACCTTACGCTTAACCTTAGTACATACCCCAAGGGCAACTACATAGTTGCTATCGGTGGTCGAAGCCGGGTTATCAGCAAATAATGAATTTGAACACATAATTCATACAAAACATATCCCTCAAGGGCGCGCTATTAATGGTGCGCCCTTTCAATTGGAATATAGCAATAATCGACATTTATGGGGGTGAGCGTTTCGTGGGGAATGTTTTATGTGGCAAATGTAGGGGCGGAACGACCTGTCCGCCCGCCATCGTCGTATCATAATTTACCACAGTTCATAATATTATCGTTGTTCGGGTATTCATGCGGGCGGACACGCCGGTCCCCCCTACAAATCATTATTTTCTTCAGGTTCTTTTTTATTTTCGTCCTGATGAAAAGATCAAAACTTCGGAGCGTTTGTTTGAGTTTCGTTGATCTTTTCCCATTTTGTTGTTGATTAAAATGGGAAAT
>JASBZJ010000120.1 GCA_029983495.1 Porphyromonas sp. | reverse complement strand
ATACTTTTTCGAGCCATAAAATGTATGGACCTACCGGCATTGGAGTTTTATACGGAAAAACAGAGTTACTGCAAGCAATGCCCCCATTCCTTTATGGTGGTGAAATGATACAGAATGTAAAAGTAACGGGAACTACTTTTGCCGATATTCCTTACAAATTCGAAGCGGGAACCCCAAATTTTGTAGGTAGTGTTGCCCTTGCGACTGCTGTAGACTATATAAATAGTATCGGTATTGATAGTATCCATCAACACGAGCAAGAGTTGCTTGGTTACGCACTCGAAAAACTTCGAACTACCGAAGGAATTACACTAATTGGTACTCCGCAAGCAAAGGATCCCGTAATTTCATTTTTACCGAATAAAGCCCACCCTTACGACCTCGGTCTCTTCCTCGATGAGCAAGGTTTTGCTTTACGTTCGGGGCACCACTGTGCCGAGCCACTTATGGAGTCGCTTGGAGTAACATCTACCCTACGAGCTTCCTTTGCTATGTACAACACAAAGCAGGAAATTGATGCTTTTATTACAGCTCTCAATCGCTCGCTAGCCTTGCTCCAATAAATTGCTTTTGCCAATATATGTATGCACAACCAAGCACCCTTATTAAGTGTAGCATTTGACGATGGTTTAATCGAAGCGGGTTGCGATGAAGCTGGAAGAGGTTGTTTAGCTGGCGATGTATATGCTGCAGCAGTAATACTTGCTCCGCATATCTCTATCACAGGGCTTAATGATTCCAAGAAATTATCTCCCCCCAAAAGGCTACTTCTACGAAAAAAGATCGAGGAGGTAGCCTTGGCTTTTGCTGTAGGTATTGTTAGTAGCGAGGAAATTGACCGCATAAATATTCTCAATGCCTCCTTTCTTGCTATGCACCGTGCCATTGCAGCCTTAAAAATTGCTCCACAAAGGCTTATTATCGATGGCAACCGCTTCACACCATACCCCAATATACCACATCAATGCTTTGTAAAAGGTGATGGGAAATATCAGTCTATTGCAGCAGCATCTGTACTAGCCAAAACTTACCGCGATGAATACATGTTACGCTTACACGAGCAGTTTCCTCAGTACGGTTGGGATCGCAATAAAGGGTACCCTACAAAAGCTCACTTTCAAGCTATCGAAAAGTATGGTATTACTCCTTTTCATCGCAAAAGCTTCATTCATCTTCTACAACAACCTAGCCTCTTTTAATTCAATCACTTCAACATTACCACTGTTAAAGCCATAGTTACATATGCTAACAATCTTACACACGGCCGATTGGCATTTAGGGAGCAAATTTTTTGGCTGGGATAGAATTGACGAGCAACACTATGCACTGCAAAAACTCGAGCAAATTATTGGAAAAGAGCAAGCTGATGTTTTACTTGTTGCTGGCGATGTTTTTGATAGTGCCAACCCCAGTACACAGGCCGAAGCTTTGTACTATCAATTTCTTAGTTCGGTTCGTAATAAGTATCCATGGTTGCAAATAATTATTTCAGCAGGTAACCACGATTCCCCCTATAGGCTTAAAGCTCCTTCACCTATACTAACCTCGTTGGGGGTGCATGTAGTTTCTACTATAGAGCGTACACCGAATGGTTCTATCGATTTCGAAAAACTATGTTTTCCGCTTAATGATAAAAAAGGTATTACGCATGCTTATTGTGTGGCAATACCCTTCCTTCGCTGGGGGAACTTAAACCATGCCGATAACCCCAACGAAGAAAAAAAAGTACTGTTTGCACAAGCTGTGGAATATGCCCAACAAAAGCAATTACCCGTTATTGTAATGGCACACTTGTTTGTTTCGGGTGCCACTACTGCAAATATAGAAAATGGGAGTCCTATCCTTATGGGGAACGATGAAGTGACCCCACTCGATGCTTTACCCCAACAAGCTAAATATATAGCCCTAGGGCATATACACAAAGCACAAGTTTTAGGGGCAAACCCATGTATACGTTATTCTGGTAGCCTAATACCCATGTCGTTTTCCGAGGTTACATATAAACATAGTATTGTTAAAGTAACCCTTGCTACAACAGGGCAAGTTAATACGCAGCTACTTCCATTAGAGCAAGAAGCTGAATTAATAAAAAAGCGTGGTACAGAAGAGGAGCTGAACCAATTTATTGAACAGCTCCCCCAAATAGAAATTGATAATAAGGCACCCTACCTATCACTTGTATTACAAAGTGACGAACCTCGCCCCGATCTTTTAGAGCAATTCCGAACTAAACTCTCTACACGATATGTAAAACTTGCACAGATACAAATCGAGCGAATATCGCCATCAACAACAAGCAACACGCAAACAAACAAAATTCTACGCCCAATAAGCGACTATTCCCCCCTCGAAGTAGCCAAACTTATTTATGCCGAAGCACATGATGGGGAATCCTTACCTAAGGATTTAGAAGAACTTTTACAGCAAACAATCGATAGCCTATCCCAATAATTATGAAGATAACACGTATAGCTGGTGAAAATATTGCCTCATTATCGGCACCTTTCGAAGTGGATTTTACCTCTTCTCCCTTAAGAGAAGTGGATATCTTTGCAATTACAGGTTCTACAGGCTCGGGTAAATCAACTCTGTTGGATGTTGTTTGTTTAGCGTTATTCGATGCAGTTCCTCGTTTCGAATCATCGCTCCGGCGTAACGACACGTTCCTCGATAGTAGTGGTAGCATTGAATCCAGTACAAATACTAAACTACTACTAACACGTGGTGCTACAAAAGGTTTTGCTGAAGTTGGTTTTTCAATCCATGGGCAAACCTATACCGCTCGATGGGATGTACGCCGTGCCCGAAACAATCCGAAAGGAAAATTACAAGATGCAAAAATGCAACTTTACAATAATTCTACAGGTGAACTATTTCAGGATACACGGAGCAAAGTAAAAGAACGAATTCAGCATATTATTGGACTCAGTTACGAACAGTTCGTTCGTGCAGTAGTATTAGCTCAAGGCGATTTTTCAGCTTTTCTCAAGGCTCGCGATGACGAAAAAAGCGATATACTAATGCGCATTACTGGTAGTGGCATTTATAAACAATTGTCGCAAGCCATATACGAACAACATAAGGAAAAGCAAAACACACTCGAAGGACTTCAAAAAAACCTAGAAAAAAAACAAATTCCCAGCGATGAAGAGTACCAACAAGTAGAGCTTGAACTTAATGCCACAGTACAACAAGTAAAACAAAAGCAACAGGATGCAGCCACACTAACACAAAAGGTTGCCATAATAAAGGAGTTTATTCTGCAACAAAGTAGGTTACAACAAGCTGAACTAGAACTAAAAAACACACTACAGGAAACAAGTACTCTTCCGCAAAAAGAACAAAACCTACAGCGGATGCGTAAACTGTTGTTGTTAAAACACGAAAACGAAAAACTTACCCTACTACAAAATGATTTAATTGACTTAGAAAATAGAAACAAGCAAATTACACTTCGCATTGAGCAAACAACACAAACCCTCGAACAATTGAATGTTCAATTAAAGCAACAGCAACAACAACTCGACGAGTTAAACACAAAATGGGAGCAAACCAAATACCATCGCGATAAGGCTCGCATAAAGGAGGAAGTATTACAACAAAATGAGGGAAAAAAAGAACAACTACAAGATCAGCTAAAGGAGCTTAAACAACAAATTGTTGAAACTGGTAACATTATAACAAACTTACAAGAACAATATAAACATCAGCAACACGACTACGAGGTTCTCGAAAAATGGATAAGCACACACAATGCTATTGGAGAGAATATAAATAGCATCCCTACACTTATAGCTAAACTAGAACTTATCGCAAGCCAACAACACGACCTCGAGAGTACTTACTCACTAGTAGAGCAAACCCGCCAACAACTCGAAATTAACAAACAAAACCTAACACTGGTAAACAACAACTTAACCGAACTCGACAAGGTTTTACCCGAAAGTATTTTTCAACTTCGTAAAGGGTTACAACAAGGTGAACCCTGCCCCATTTGTGGAAGTCGCACACACCCTTTTGCCACACAATTGTTTGAAGCATTAGATATCACACCCGATGAACTCGAAAAAAAACGCAAGGAACTTAAACAACAGCAACAACAACTTACTGATGCTATTATTCGGTTGGAACAGACCCTCGATACTTCACAAACCGATTTCAAAACTAAACAGCTTGCTTCGAGCAATACCTTACAACAGCAAGCCTATATTTTTCAGCAAATTACAGGTACAGAGCTTACCAATAGTACAAATTTTGAACTGTGGCAAACTGAATTACTTAATCTACAGAACATGTGGCTAAAAAAGCTCAGCGAAAAACAAGAAGTAACACAAAAATTAAAGGCAGATACCAAGATAATATCAGAAAAACAAACTGAACTAAGAAACTTTGAACAACGCCGAACTTCGTTACAATCGCTTATCGAAGCTACTAATACCAATACCCTGCAGTTAAAGCAGGAAATAGAAACTCTTATAGGTTGCAAAAGTGTGGCTAAACTTGAAACAAAGCATATACAAGAAAAGGAAAAACTCGCTACTCTTTACAACAGCTCAGCAAAAAACATTTCACACTACGAAGCAACTTTAAGCGAACTAAAACAAAGTTATTCTGAACTTACAACAAAATTTATCCCTGATAAAAAAACTATTTTAGCATCATCTCAGAATAATTATACCAAAGCATGTAATGATATAAATGCATCACCCGAGGAAATAGCTCTTTCTTCTAATGAAGCTATTAAACAAGAAGAAGATAAACTTACTTCCCTACGTGATAAACTTCATCATGCGCAAACTATTCTTATCGAACGAAAAAACTATTACGAAGAGTTCCTTGCACAAAACGATACTCTTCTTTCGACTATCGCCCCAGACAACCTACAACAGCATTACAATACCAATCAACAAATACTTATTGAAACCAACTCCGAACTAAACCAACTCCAACAAAAACAAATTGCCTTACAAGTAAAACAGACCACCTTTAACGACCTATTGAAACAGGTAGAGGCTATAAAGGAGGAACTTAAACAAGCGCAAACCGAGGAGGGTAAATGGTGTCGGTTGGCATCACTTTTTGGATCGAAGGATGGGAAAAAATTCAATATACTTGCACAAGGCTTCACGCTATCGCGCTTAGTTATTTTTGCTAATTTGCAATTAAAGCGATTTGCTCCGCGCTATCAGTTGGTTCGTGTTCCTTCGTCGCTTGCACTCGAAGTTGTAGATTTCGATATGATGGAGCAACGCCGTTCGGTACACTCTTTGTCGGGAGGTGAAAGTTTTCTTGTTTCGCTTGCTCTATCGCTTGCTCTATCCGAAATTTCGTCATATAGCTTAAATATTGAATCTCTTTTTATTGATGAAGGTTTTGGATCACTCGATGAAAACACCCTTTCAACAGCTCTTGCTGCATTACAACAACTCAACAAAACGGGGCGTAAAGTGGGTATTATTTCTCATATTGCTTCGCTTACTGAGCAAATTCCAGTACGCATTGTTGTAAAGAAAAGTGGCAATGGGCTTAGTAAAGTATCAATCGAAACATCATGAGGCCTTTGAAAAATAAGGAATAAGCGTCCAGACACTCTAATAAAGGGCTATAGTAGAGTAAACTTGTTGGGATTTAGAGAAAGTATATTGCCTTTCACCTTCCCCCCGAGCTTCATTCTTTGAGGCTCTGGGGGATTTTTTTGGGCGAGCCCCCCCCTAAATGAACAGAGCTTGTAATTGAGTTTATTTGATGATTTCCCATTTTAATCAACAACAAAATGAGAAATCATCAAGTAAACTCAAACAAATACTCCGAAGTTTTGATCTTTTCATCAGGACGAAAATAAAAATGAACCTGAACAAATTAACCTCGTGTTCCCAAGTGTAGGAGCGGGATCTGCGTGTC
>JASBZJ010000119.1 GCA_029983495.1 Porphyromonas sp. | reverse complement strand
TTACCTGTGCATCTACTCCAAAATGTTAACACTCTATTATCCAACGAGATAGTTCGCAAGCAAAAAATTTGTAGGGACGGATCTCAAGTGTCCGCCCATAGGTGTCGAACAAAATAATGACGTTATGGTTGTAACCCATCAAACCGCTCCCATCGATAATGAATTACAATACGATGGCGGGCGGACACGCAGGTTCGCCCCTACAATTACTATCACGCACTAACAAACAAATTTACCTACAATCTTCCCTAACAAATGTTCGGATGGATACGCTTATTACCAAATAGATAACAACTGATAAAGAGACTTACTACTGTGCAAAGGTCTCAATAAGCGAACCTTGAAAAAAGAATTGCCTCGTAGTATTGTTGAAGGAGGTAATTCTTTATCGATAGAATTTTGTTTATTAAAGGTGTTCTTTTTGGTGTTTAATGGTCTTACTTCATCGATTGCTTAGGTGCCTAAATATTTTAGTCAATAGCTATTTGTTGTATTTTTTGCGGATGTTGGTACCTATAAATAGCCATTCTTAGTTGGCAGTTTTGTTATACCTTTGCAGTACAATAAGTAACAAACGAATTTACTTCATGAAAAATTTCCATGCTATTGCAGTGCCTCTGTTGCTGCTCATTACAATTTTCGTAGTTCCTTCGTGCCAAACCCCTAATGAGGATCCTAAAATCGAGCAATGTGCTATTCAGATTAAACCTCAACTGGAAAGTGATGTTGAGATCGAAGGAATGCTAAAACTAACCATAACCGATAATCGCACAACCGAACAAAAAGAACAACCTATTGCCCCTAATGGTGCAACTGTAGAGCTTTTAAAAGGTACTTATACGTTAACTATAGAGGGCGAAAGTAAGTCGAAGGCAAAACTTTTTGGTCGAGTTGAGAATGTGCAGGTTTCTGATAACGCTACCGTAGTTATTCCTATTGTTGCAGAAAAAAATGCTCCAAAGCCCGAAAGGTTGGTTTTTGAAGAGGTTTTTTTTAATGGAGAAACCAATAATGGGCAAATGATGCACCCCGATCAATACTTTTCGGTTTTTAATAACGGTGAAGAAACAGTTTATTTGGATGGAATTATTTTTGCTGTTACAGCACATGCTAACCCATTACCAAAAGATGATTTTACCGATTTATTAACGAGCGAAAAGGTTGTTGTTGTTCGTTCTTTACTGCAGTTCCCAGGTAATGGTAAGAATTATCCGTTGGAGCCAGGTAAACGCATCGTTGTTGCGGCAACTGCTATAAACCACTACGACACAAACTTACGTCCAAACTCGGTAGACCTTTCGGGTGCGGATTTTGAAGTATACTTTACCGAAGTTCCCGAAAGATTCCCTGCTGATATTGATAACCCCGATGTTCCGAACATGAAAGTTATTTTTGATAGTTTGTTGGGTACAGGGTTAATGCATCCACGTGGGTTTATGCCTCCATGTATATTCCGTTTAGGTAAGCCCCTTGATGCCTTTTTAAAAGAAAACTTGCTTGAAACAACAAATGGAAAAGGCGAAAAAGCCCGCAGTTACAAGGTGCCTTTCGAATGGATTTTAGACGCTGTTGAAACGGGATGTGAAGGGCAGTTTGCTCAAGCTTCGTTTGCACCTGAACTCGATAGGGGACACTGCTTTGTTACAGGATGCCATCGTGGTATGAATTTTGTTCGTAAAAACGAAATGCGTAATGGGCGAAAGTATCTTATCGATACCAACAACTCAACTAACGATTTTACTAGAATACAAGGGCAAAACGCTTGTCCTAAAAAGTAAGTAGTCATCTTTTGTATTTATAATTAAGTTTTAGAGTGTGCCTGGTGAGGTACGCTCTAGAACTTGGTACTTTTTAATTATCTAGTCCTTGGGGCGAGTGCTTTTTTTTTGCTTACTTAAGATAATACCTGCTTTTTTTTATTTAACGCCACTTTTTAGTTGTTGTTCTTTTCCCTCTCAGTTATGAGCTATTATAGGTATAGTTATTCGGTTATCCTTCTTCTCCTTGGCATATTATTCTGTCCGAGTGCTACTGTTTTTGCCCAGCAAAAGCATTCGAAGCTACGCAAGGTTTCCAAAGATGGAAAACAAGTAGTATTTACAGGAACTGTTGTTGATGCCGAAAGTGGCGAAGCAATATCGTGGGCAACCATCGAACTCGTTCGTTTGGGATCTGTCGCTTATTCTAGCGATAAAGGTGAGTTCTCTTTTTCGTCGGTTCCTTACGGAGAGGATGATATTCGCATTATAGCATTAGGCTACAAACCTTTTTCGGAAAAGATTTCGATTACAACTGATAAAAAAATAACCTTTCGTTTAACGCCATCGTTAATATCATTAGGAAGTGTAGAAGTATTAGGAACTTATCGAAAGGGTAGCGATAAAGTTACTATAAACGAAGAGGCTTTAAAGCAAATACAACCTACGAATTTAGGCGATGTATTATTGCTTTTACCAGGCTCAATAATGAAAGAAACGCAAAGTATTCAGAATTTTTCGGGCGTTAGCAGTAGGCAAGTTATGAGCGAAGATAATACTTCGCTTGGAACAGCTATTATAATGAACAATACGCCTATAAGCAACGATGCGATGCGAACACAGCTCGAAGGGGTAACGGGTGAAAGCAGGTTTGATAGTTACACACCCGATCGTTTGGTTACACGCCGTTCATCACAAAATGCAGGAATCGATTTACGGACACTTTCAACCGATCACGTAGAGAGAGTTGAAGTAGAGCGAGGCATATCATCGGCTAGCGAAGGGAACTTATCGTACGGCTCTATTCGTATGTACGCAAAAAAAGGTAAAGCTCCTTTTACTGTACGAGCTAAAAGCGACCCCTTTAATAAGCTAGTTTATATGGGTAAAGGAGTGGTTCTTCCTCATAACAGTGGGGAATTACACTTTGGGGCTGATTATTTTGATTACACCACCGATGTTCGTGAAAAGCTGAATCGCTATAACCGTATTTCGGCGCAAGCAACTTACTCAATGCAACAACGGTTTTCGAATAACGATATTGTTGATTGGGTAGCTACTTTGCATCACTCAGCCAACTTACAGCGCACTCGCACCGATGAATTGGTCGAAGAGTACGATGAACGTTATAGTTCGAACTATCAACGTTCAACTCTTTCGTTACAAACCGAGTATACGCCTCATTCTATTCCCCTAATTGATAAAATAACACTAACAACATCGGCGGATGTTACGTACGATTTGTTGGATAGAAAGCTTTATTATAATTCGCGCAATGGACCTAGGGCCATGCCCCTTTCGAGGGAGTTTGGCATGCATGAAGGGCAATACTTACCGGTAGCTTATCATACTAATTATCAGGTTGAAAACATTCCCCTTTACTTGTGGGGGCATTTAGCGGGTGAATCACGTTTTGCACTCTTTCAGAATAAATTTCGGCACCGCATCCTATGGGGAACAGAAGGACGTTGGGCCAAGAACTGGGGGCGAGGGGCTATTGTTGATTACAAGCGACCTCCTTTCCCTGGTAACAATAGCTTTATTTGGCCTCGCCCAAACTATGCAGTTCCTGCTCTTAGCCATGTGGCAACTTATCTAGAGGATAGGTTTAATTTACAATTTGGTACGCATAATGTCGCTGCGAATATAGGTATTCGTGCTACCCATATGCTTAACCTACCAAAAAACTTCTTGCTGGCTCATAACGTTTTAGTTGAGCCTCGAATAAAGGCTTCGTGGATGTGGAATGTAACTCATCAATTACAGTTTACTTTGCGAGGAGGTTATGGGCATGAGCAAAAGTTACCTACGCTTGATTACCTTTACCCCGATAACTACTATCGGTACTTTTTTGTACTAAATGCATACCGTGGTAAGGATGAACTAAACCGCCTTATAACTTATACGTTACAGCATAATCCTCAGAACCCACAGTTACGTGCTGCTTTGAATAGAAAGATGGAGCTGGGGGTAGATGTTCGCTATAGCGAGTGGACTTTTTCCGCCACGCTATTTAACGAATTAAATCAGGATGGCTTTTCCTATTTTTCGCAATTTCATGCTGTTCAGTATCCCTACTATAATAAATTACTTGCTCCTATACCAGCAAATAGACCAGCCGAAGTTACAGATTATCTACCTGAAATAAAGAAGGACTTTGCTATACTACGAACGGTAAATAATGCGATATATATTAATAAGCGAGGTATAGAGTACCGCATTCGTACACCACATATACCAGTATTGTTAACACAGTTCGAGCTTAATGGAGCTTATTATCACACCGTGTATGCATCATCGGTACCCATAATGTACCGCCCCGATGTAACGTTAAATGGCATAGCATACCCTTATGTTGGTTTTTATGGTAAGGGGGCGTACCGCCATTATAAGCGTTTTAATACAAACTTGTGGAGTAAAACCCACGTGCCACAGTGGGGGCTTGTGGTAACAAACTTATTGCAAGTTATTTGGTTTAGCGACCAATTCCGTGGGCACGAGGAACAAGCTTACCCCTATGCCTATATGAACACTGATGGAATAATAACCCCAATAACGCCAGCTGAAATTGATAAGGCATATAACGATGGCAACCCTTTATTATTTCTACGGCAACAGCGGGAAGAGATTTATTATCGAAATACGCGCAAACCTATTGCAATACGTATGAATATGAAGCTAACAAAGGAAGTGGGTAAACATGTTCGTATTGCTTTTTTTGTTGATAATGTATTCGATTTTACACCTAAATATAAAGTTGCCAACTTAGTAACTGATAGGCAATGGTATATACCTTATTTTGGGGTAGAAACACAATTACAGTTTTAAATGGTGGCGGATATGACTATTGATAAACTTATGAAGAATAATCGGTGGATAGCACTCGTAATATTGGCAATTGTGCTTATCGCAAATAATCCTATTGGTGCTCAAACTTTGTTAGAGGAGCCTTTTATTTATAACACAACTCGCCCTTTCCTTTCGCCACAAACCGAACAATTACAGCCCGAAAATCCTAGCGAGGGAGTTTTATGGAATAGCTTAACAGCTTTGCACCCATCGTGTATAGCAAATGATTCGCTTCAGTTAGCATTGCAAACCTATTTCCAAATACATCAGCGTAATGCGGCTATTAACCCACTATACGGTAGCAAGTTTATGCAAACAGGTATTGTTGCATATGGGTCAACTAATTTAACTGCACGTAGTTGGGGTAAAATTGCGGGTGCAATATCGTATAATAGAGGAAGAAACGGAGCCGTTGGGTATAACAACATCCGTCAGCCCGAAGTTTATTTCCCCTATGTAGTAGCCGATTCTATGGGCGGTGTATATCATTACGAACAATATTCCGCAAGCGGAATGTTTGCAAAACAATGGGGTAGGCATGAGCTTACAGCCTCGGTACATTATCAAGGTGAGATGGCTTATCGCTTCGAGGATCCGCGAGCTAGTAACACCGTAGGAACACTTCAACCAGGCTTAGGGTATTCCATACATTTAAACCGATTCCATCTACTACAACAAATTCAATATTTGTATGCCAGGCAGTACCTCGATTTGTGGTTATGGCGTCCTCAACAGCAGGATAAGTTCTATTTGCATTATGGAATGGGGTATGTAGATATTAAAAATTCGCCAATATTTTTTGGTACTCAGCGAATGAACTATATTCATGGTGTGGAATATCTTTTGGCGTTAAATAAGCCATATGCTTCGCCTCTTTATGTCACAAATGCTGTTTTGCGTTACCGTTACTATAAAATGCAAACTGAAGAGCCTCGTGCTTTAGGGTTGTTTGTACTTCGGCATCATGCTATAGATCTGTTTGTTGAGCAAAAATTGAACCCCTTTACTATAGTAGGTCAATTTCATTTGGGTAACCGTGTGGGGCAGGAAAATATATATGCCGATGTTCGCCCCGAAGAAAAGTATAGTACAGTGTACGATAGGAATGTAATTG
>JASBZJ010000118.1 GCA_029983495.1 Porphyromonas sp. | reverse complement strand
CTTATATCGTCGGTTAAGGCTTATACGTGCAATGCAAGTATTGGGTGTGGGTAGTTTGTTGTTATGCGTACTTGCAATGTTTTGTATTTATATTTCCTTGCAAATTTTAGGTGAAGTAATTTTTGGTATCGGTATGGTTTCTCTTGCATTGTCGTTAACCCTTTGTGTAAAAGAGATCCTTATTTCGATTGATGCTTTACATATTAACCTCGAGTCGATGGGACCCGATCAAACGCACCTTTCAACCTTTTGGGATAAGCTATGGCGTAACATTGCAAATCTGTTTCGCAGGAAAATAAAATAACTCGTTTTTTTTGTTTGTGAGTCTCGGTTGAGTTGCGTTACATGAGACCTCCGAAAAAGGAGGCTTTTCATGAATTGACAAAAATACATTGCGGAATACCTTAGAAATAATGCATTCAGCCTGATAATAAAGGGTGTGTTTTTACATACGTCCACCCAGATTGAATGGTTTTAGTAATGCTATAGATAAGGTATTATGTAAAGGGCTTATGTTCGTGTCGGCCATTTTGTCCTATTTTTCTTCTCTAAATATATTGGCACATCCATTGCAACTAATGGGAAGATAGGAACTAAAAGAAAAATATGATGCAGAATAATCAACACCCTAATAATGAACAAGAAAAAGCACTTGAACGCTTTGCAATTAACCTTTGTAAAGCCTCATCCGAAGGCAAGGTTGACCCTGTAATAGGGCGTGACGAAGAAATTCGCCGAATACTTCAGATACTATCTCGTCGTACAAAAAACAACCCTATTTTACTTGGTGAGCCAGGTGTTGGAAAAACAGCTGTTGTAGAAGGATTAGCTCAGCGAGTAGTGCGTGGCGATGTTCCCGAAAACCTAAAGAATAAGCAAATCTTTTCGTTGGATATGGGGGCTCTTATTGCAGGAGCCATGTACCAAGGGCAGTTTGAGGATCGATTAAAACAAGTGGTGAAGGAGGTAAAAGAGTCCGATGGTGAAATAATCCTTTTTATAGACGAGATTCATACACTTGTTGGCGCTGGTAAAACACAGGGTGCTATGGATGCAGCTAATATCCTTAAACCTGCTTTAAGTAGAGGTGAAATACGTGTAATTGGAGCTACAACGCTCGACGAGTATCGCCGTTATTTCGAAACTGATAAAGCATTGGAACGTCGCTTTCAAACCGTGATGATTGATGAACCCGATGAGGAAGCCTCGATTTCGATTCTACGTGGGCTTAAGGAACGCTACGAAAATCATCACAAGGTTCGAATTCTCGATGAAGCAATCCTTTCGGCTGTAGAGCTTTCATCGCGATATATTAACGACCGCTTTTTGCCTGATAAAGCAATAGATCTGATGGATGAGGCTGCTGCAAGGCTTCGTATCCAAATTGATTCAATGCCCGATGAACTCGACCAAAAAAACAGACAGATTCGTCAGCTCGAAATAGAACGTGAGGCAATAAAGCGCGAGGGTGACAAAGCTAAGGAAGAACGGCTAACTGAGGAAATAGGTACCCTAAAAACGGAACAAGAAAAACTAACCAATCGCTGGAAGGAAGAAAAGGCTGTAGTCGATGCAATACAACAAAAGAAAATCGATATAGAGCAACTTTCACATCAAGCAGAGCTTGCTGAACGTGAGGGGAACTACGAAAAAGTAGCCGAAATACGATACGGGAAAATTCAAGCTTTGAACCAAGATATAGAATACGAAAGAACTAAACTTACGGAATTACGTGGTGATAAGCCCCTAATAAAGGAAGAAGTTTCGGCCGATGATATCGCTGAAGTTGTTGCTCGATGGACGGGTATACCAGTTTCGCGTATGCTTAAGAGCGAAAAAGAACGATTGTTAACCTTAGAAGATGAGCTACATAAACGTGTGGTTGGGCAAAACGAGGCAATAGTTGCTGTAGCTAATGCTGTGCGCAGAAGTAGGGCTGGGTTACAGGATCCTAAGCGACCAATTGGTAGCTTTATATTTTTGGGAACAACAGGGGTTGGTAAAACAGAATTGGCAAAGGCATTGGCGGAAGCTTTATTTGATGATGAAAATATGATGACGCGTATTGATATGAGTGAATATCAGGAGAAGTTTAGTGCTACGCGTCTTATTGGAGCTCCTCCTGGATACGTTGGCTACGACGAAGGGGGGCAGCTTACCGAAGCCATTCGCCGTAAACCTTATTCGGTAGTTCTGTTTGATGAAATCGAGAAAGCTCACCCTGATGTATTCAATCTTCTTTTGCAAGTTCTCGACGATGGTCGCCTTACTGATAATAAAGGTCATATTGTGAACTTTAAGAACACAATAATTATAATGACTTCGAACTTGGGAAGTGATATGATTCGCGAACGCTTTGCTTTAATAACGAAAGATAATAGAACTGAAGTTATGGAGCAAACTCGCCATGAAGTACTCAATTTATTGAAGAAAACTATTCGTCCTGAGGTGCTTAATAGAATTGACGATGTAATTGTATTCTCGCCTCTTTCGAAGGATGAAGTTGGTGATATTGTGCGTATTCAGCTCGAAATTATTGCCAAGCGTTTAATGAAGAACGGAATCACTTTGAGATGGACGGAAAAGGCCGTTGAGCAACTTATGGATCGTGGCTATAGCCCTGAGTTTGGAGCACGAGCTTTAAAACGTGTATTGCAGAGGGAGTTATTGAACGAATTATCAAAAGCTATTCTTGGTGACGATATTAATAATGAACGCCCCATTGTTGTAGATGCCAATAACGATGGCAACTTAGTGTTTTCGAATGAATAGCACTTTTACTTAAGGAAAAAATAGGTGAATCCCCCTTACGCAAAGGGTAAAACTTTAATTGGTTACTTTTCATCGTGCTTTTTGAGGGAAGTGTTTACATGCACTTCCCTTTTTTCAAAGATCCCCACAAGGTGCTTTTGAGGCGTTTCTCTAAAAGAGTAAACACATAAGGGGAAAAGTACCATAAAAAAGTATAGTGTATGAAATGCTATTTCCTCAACAAACATAAGTAAGAGAATATAAGTTAGTAGTATTAAGGCTTCGTAATTCTTCCTTTTTATGGCATCGCTAAAAATAGCTATAAGCATAATTAATAGTAGTAATGAACCAATAATACCCAATTCCATATAGGTTTCGATGTAACTGTTGTGGTAGTGCCCCACATCATAACCCGCATTAAATAAAATCATTTGCGATGTTCCCATTCCCATTCCCCAAATGGGGTTTTCGTTATAATGCCGGCTAGCAACTTCGAGATACTTGTACCTAACATCGTTTTTGTTTAGTGCAAAAAAACTGATTGAAATAATAGATGCGGTTACTACTATAGTTAGTAAAACAGGTAGTATAACCTGTAGTTTGTGCGCTGTGTACTTTAGTAGTAACATAATTATTGTTAAGCTAGGTATAACCAATATAGCAAAACGGACTTGTAGTACGTGAGTAAAGATTACAAGTGAAATACCGTAACAGGCTGAAGAGTAGAGATTTTTGTATCTTATTAGTGAAACGAAAAATGGAGTTGCAAGAACAAAGGTTATAAATTGATAGTGATGTATTCCGAAGCTTTCAATTAGGAAGCTAGAATAAATCGGTTCACCATTAGGCGCAACAAAAAAGGTCTTCTTTAATTGAAAGGCTACATTTATTGGGGTTTCGCTAGCATAGCACGCTTGTAAGTATAACAGCAGTATTATTAGTAAATAAGTGTACCCAATAATTAGAGCAAATCTTGTGAACAGGGTTATTATTTTATTGTCTAGCGGTGCAATAGCAAAAAGTAAGGGAATGGAAACAAGCCAACTTATACGCCAAAAGAATTCGTTACTCAGTGATTTGTTGTTACTAAACAAAACACTACTTGCACAGTATAACACAAACAGAGCAATAGAAATAATCACTTTTGGGGACTGTATTTGGAATGGCTTCTTAGCATAAGCGTATTTGTAAATGCTCCAGCCGAGAATACCTAGTGCAAAGGGAATAATGTATCCAAGAAACGAGTAAACTGTACCTGTTATAAGATTTAGAAAGCCCAAAGAAAGGACAAAAGCTACAGTTCCTTCAACTATTTGGCTTTTTGTAATCTTCGTGTTGTATAATGCTCGAGAAGAGTAACCTAAAAAACCAATAAGTAGCCCTATAATACCAAATACATATATGAATGGTGTAATATAAGAGCGGTCGTGAGGATCAATTGCTAAGGGATTATGAGTAATTGATCGTGGAAAAGCTATTACTACGATGCCACTTAATATTGCATACACAATAGGAAGTATAATAAAGAAATAAGCTTCGTTGGGTATGTTTTGCCACTTTCGGATTACTGTATAAGTCATGCCTTTGCAGAGAATGATGTGTTATGGTGTACAAAAAACGGAGCCACAGTAAAAGCACTTTACATATGACTCCGTTATATTATTCGTTCGTAATTGAGGAGAACAAAATCATTTGTTCGGTAAGAGTAGGATAGTTACACCCTGCTAACGCATTATTTTTTCGTAGCCATATTGTGCACATTCATCAAGCTCTTCTTCAATACGAAGTAATTGATTGTATTTTGCAATACGATCGGTACGGCTTAATGAACCTGTTTTTATTTGCCCAGCATTGGTAGCAACCGAAATATCGGCAATAGTGGTATCTTCTGTTTCGCCCGAGCGATGCGATACAACTGCTGTGTATCCATGTCGGTGTGCCATATCAATGGCATCGAGGGTTTCGCTAAGGGTTCCAATTTGGTTAACCTTGATAAGGATTGAGTTCGCACACTTTTCGCTAATGCCACGGCGGAGATAATCGACGTTTGTTACAAACAGGTCATCTCCTACAAGTTGTATTTTATCACCTAGAGCCTCAGTAAGTTGTTTCCATCCTTCCCAATCGTTTTCTCCCATGCCATCTTCAATCGAATCAATGGGGTATTTTTCAACTAACTGGCGGAGGTACTCAACTTGCTCGCTACTATTCCGCTTTGCTGCTTGTTCGCCTTCGAACTTTGTATAGTCGTAAACCCCATCGGTAAAGAATTCACTAGCAGCGCAGTCCAATGCAATCTTAATATCTTCTCCTGGTTTGTAACCAGCTGTATTAATGGCTTCAATAATACTGTTTAGCGCATCTTCTGTACCTTCGAAATTGGGAGCAAACCCCCCCTCATCTCCAACAGCTGTGCTTAGACCACGTCCTTTAATAACTCGTTTTAAGGCATGGAAAACTTCAGCACCCATGCGCAACCCTTCGCGGAAGCTTTTTGCACCTACAGGGCGAATCATAAATTCTTGGAAAGCAATAGGAGCATCGCTGTGCGAACCTCCGTTAATGATATTCATCATAGGAACTGGTAACACATAAGGGTTTGCTCCTCCAATGTAGCGGTAAAGGGGAATACCTAATTCATTTGCGGCAGCTTTTGCTACAGCAAGCGATACCCCAAGTATAGCATTTGCGCCTAGGTTACTTTTATTTTTTGTTCCGTCAAGCTCAATTAGTTTATTGTCGATAGCGCGTTGGTCGAATACAGGCATACCGAATAACGAGGGAGCAATAATGGTATTGATGTTTTCAACGGCTTTTAGCACACCCTTACCTTCGTAGCGTTGTTTATTTCCGTCACGAAGTTCTACGGCTTCGTGTTCACCAGTAGAAGCTCCACTAGGAACTGATGCGCGACCTACTACGCCACTACTAAGTGTTACTTCAACTTCTACAGTTGGGTTACCGCGCGAATCGAGAATTTCGCGCCCTAAGATTGTTACTATGTCCATTTTTTCAGTTTTCTACTTTTGAAATCTCACTCCAAAGGTACTTAATTCTTTAGACTTTAAGTACCTTATTCGTTTTGTTATCTGATGAGTATAAGCTCGCATTGTAACTTATTATCGATGGGAGCGGTTTGATGGGTTACAGTCGTAACGTCATTATTTCGTTCGACACCTACGGGTGGACACGCAGATCCCGCTCCTACACTTGGGAACACGAGGTTAATTTGTTCA
>JASBZJ010000117.1 GCA_029983495.1 Porphyromonas sp. | reverse complement strand
ATACTAGAAATAAAGGGGGGGGGATGAGCCAAGAATCTTGTTTTGACACACCCTCTTTGATTATTATGGAAAATACTACTAAGAGGTGCGTGGCGGAATCGAACCGCCGTACACGGTTTTGCAGACCGTTGCCTAACCGCTCGGCCAACGCACCAAGTAGGCATGCCATTCTCAGTTGAACAGCGAGTGCAAAGGTACAAATAAAAAAGTAAAAACCAAAATTATTTGTTGCTTTGTCTGAAGAATGAAAAGTTTACAGCACTGTAGTTTTTGTGTTTAATACAATTGGGGTGGGTAGATTCAAAGCTAATCGAATTAGGGTGTTCAATAACAAGAAGACCGTCATGTGATAATAGGCTGGACGAAAAAATGATATCAGGAAGCGATGGAATTACAGGGAGTTCGTAAGGGGGATCTGCAAAAATAACGTCGAATGTAGCAATTTTGTTTGCATTATGGCTAAGAAACTTTGTTACATCTCCTACAACAAACTGGGCTTTATGTTTTACGTTAAGTTTGTTCACAGTGCTTTTTATAAAATCTATGTGACGAGGTTTTTTATCGACAAAGTAAACGAGTTCTGCCCCTCGAGAAATGAACTCAAGCCCAATGCTTCCAGTACCCGAGAACAGATCAAGTACTCGTATCCCATCGAATTTGATAATAGATGACAGTGTAGAAAAAAGTGCTTCTTTAGCCATGTCGGTTGTGGGGCGCAACTTAAGTCCTTTTGGAACGTCAAAACGAAGACGGGCAAAGTCTCCTCCTATAATCCTCATAGTTCAGTAATACTTGAAAAGTTAATACTCACTCCCATTTCTTCAAAAATTTTGTCGAGTTGCTTTGTTAGGTCTTTTGTGTGTTCGAAAGCGGGAGAAAATATGATGTTAAGCCTATCGCCAACGGTCCATTCGATGTTATACGATTTGCACATAGCACTCCAATAGTATATAATAAGGTTAAGTAAATCGGTTTGTTGGTTACTTTTCTTATAGGTGTATAAGGGAAGTGTGTTGCAGTAAAGAACTTCGCCACGTAAGGCTAATGCAATTTCAATTTTTTCTTCCGAAACGAGTATGGACGCTACCCTAAGAGGTGAAGTAAGCGATTGTTTTATTGTTTGGTTGGTTAAGGCTACAATAGAAGGAAATATTGTTGCCCCAATATACGTTCGTCGTAAAAAGTTAAGGCTTTCAGCATTCCCCCTCGCAACAATAAGAGGAGCTTGTGGTAAAGATAGATTGAAGGTTCCAATATATGTATTTGTTTTATCGTCGTTTGATGAAAATGAAAGCCATT
Organism: Porphyromonas sp.; assembly: GCA_029983495.1. Lineage (GTDB taxonomy): Bacteria > Bacteroidota > Bacteroidia > Bacteroidales > Porphyromonadaceae > Porphyromonas. The sequence goes on along the minus strand of JASBZJ010000117.1, from coordinate 4,692 downwards.
GAGAACTAAGCTTGTTGTCGTTTACGGCAGGAGGAATTGCAACAAAACTATTAGCTACAAAAAATATACGAACCTTTGAATAGTTATAAAGCAAGAATGGGTTATCGTATAGAGTATCGGCTAGAAGGGTTGTATTATCATTATTGTTAGCGGTTGATGGTATGCTGTATGGGAAATAGTATTCCCTAGCTATTTGCAAGTTCCCATTGTGTGCAATGATCGTATTTACCCCCTCAGGAAAAAGGAAAAGCGAAAGGGTGTATTGCGAAGCATCGTTTTCCGCAATAGGTGGCAAAGTTCGATTTTCTGCGTTCATATACCTTATGAAAAGTATCCCATTCGAGGGGCTAAAATAAATTGAGTTGAAGAACTATAGCACTTAGGAACAAAGTGCGAAGTTTTGAAAAAGGAAAAGCCTAGAAACTTATGATGAAAGAAAGTCTCTAGGCTTTAATTATAAAGATGAAATACTTACAATAAGAATAGGGGAGCCGTGTACTATTAACTTTACCCCTTAATAACTAAAACTATTCCCAGTTACCAGTAAGTTTTAGTTCGTCAAGCGAACCTATCTTTAACCCAGGGTAACCCTTCCCATCGTTGAGTTTTTTGGCTGCATCAACTTTTTCTTTGAGAATTTGACCATCAAGGTCAGATAGGTAAACATCCATCGGAACGAAAGCTTCGAAAACCGAAATGTGCACAGTATCGTTGCCGATATATTGGTCGATAATGTTTGTATTAATTCCGATATTGTTCGCTTCAAAGCCTGGCACTTTTAGTATGTCGCTAGCTGAGGAATACTCTTTCCCTCTCAGTAGGCTATCCTTAACGCTCACCCGAACAGTATCACGTTTTATTAGCCCTTTAGCTGCAGCTTCTTGTTCACTAATGCCTTTGTCGCGCATTTCATCGGTGTAATCTCCATCGGCATTAACATAGTAAAGCTGACCATTTTCAAGGAAGTTGATTAGTTCTTCGCTAGTTGCGAACTTGTTGTGAACGGTTTTATAGGCAACTTCGTAGGAGGCAATTTCTTTGAGTCTCTTTTTTATTGCCACTTCTCTTTTACTTTGGAGCTTATCGAACTCCACAGGAGCAGCAATACTACGCGCACAGAGGTACACTAATGCAAGAGCTGCTACACCAATTAGCACTTTGAATACTGTTTTCATCGGCTTATCATTAAGTATTATAGTTACAATTACATTTAACGCTTGGCTTTTTGCGTTTTACTTTAAGCCATAGATCCCCAAAAAAACGAGAACTCTATATTGGGCAGACAATCATCCTCCAAAGAAGATCGACCTATGCCCTCTGCAAAACTACAAAAAAAAGAAGAGTAAAACGTACTTCTACTAAATGAATTTGTGAAAATAGGTTCGCTTGGGCTAGCCGAGGAGCTATGCTTTTCTAAAGCGTACTGCTACCATTTTTGCTTTCGCCGTAATTTTTCCATCAACTTCTAACGATAGTGTAAGAATAACTTTGCGCTCGGTAACCTCTATAGGTTGAGCCGTTACGGTAATTGGTAAATGCATTGGTGTTGGTGCGAGGAAGTCGATATCGAGGTGAGCGGTAACAAACCGCTCCATATTTTCGGCTGAAAGTTCCTTTCCACAGTTTTCGAGATAGAATGCGGCTGCCGATGCAGTGCCATGGCAATCGAAAAGCATAGCCATGTACCCCCCATATAAGTTGTGGGGAACCCCTCCGGTATATTCTTCGGGTGGTGTAGTTTGCATTATGGTTGAGCCATCGTTTTGTAGGAAGCTTTCGAGGTGCAACCCTGATGCGTGATTTTTCCCGCAACCGAAGCAGTAACTGTATTCATTGCCGTAGTAGCTTTGTATTGAACAATTCATGGTTTTACTTTTGAACAAAGAGGTGATGAAAAAGAAATACCATTGGACGAACTAACTTCGCCCAATGGTACTACAAGCCCATTACATTATAAAGATGTTTTGAAGTTTAGCATAAGGAAAATGCTTATTTGGCTAGTTGGCCGAAACATACCAAAAGTAACCAAAGTAATAAATTCGATTTTGTTTTACCAATAACCCCTTAGAATTCGGCATTATTGGGTGTTCGGGGGAATGGGATAACATCGCGAATATTCGTCATACCTGTTACGAACAATAGTAATCGTTCGAATCCTAGCCCGAAGCCAGCATGAGGAACAGAACCAAAACGACGTGTATCGAGGTACCACCAAATATCTTTTTCGGGAACGCCCATCGCTTCGGCATGCGATTTTAGCTTTTCGAGGTCATCTTCACGTTCACTTCCACCAATAATTTCTCCAATTTGAGGGAATAGAACATCCATACCACGAACTGTTTTCCCATCGACGTTCTGCTTCATGTAGAACGCTTTTATCTCTTTCGGGTAATCGGTCATTATTACAGGGTTGCGGAAATGTTCTTCCACAAGATAACGTTCATGTTCACTCGAAAGGTCGGCGCCCCAATAAACTGGGAATTCGAATTTTTTGCCATTCTGAATAGCTTCGGTAAGGATATTAATACCTTGTGTATAGGTAATTCGGTCGAATGGTTTTTCGAGAACGAAGTGTAGGCGGTTGATAAGTTCCTTGTCGTAGTGTTCGCTTAGGAATTTAAGGTCGTCAAGGCAATTGTCGAGTGCCCATTGAACACAATGTTTCGTAAATTCCTCAGCGAGATCCATATTATCGTTAACATCAAAGAATGCTATTTCGGGTTCAATCATCCAAAACTCGGCAAGGTGGCGAGGTGTATTGGAGTTTTCTGCGCGAAACGTTGGACCAAAAGTATATATTGATCCAAGTGCTAATGCACAAAGTTCTCCCTCAAGTTGACCCGAAACTGTTAATGACGTTGGCTTCCCAAAGAAGTCTTTTTTGTAATTCACTTGCCCATCATTATTTCGAGGTAGTTTTTCGAGGTCGAGAGTTGTTACACGGAACATTTGACCTGCTCCTTCAGCGTCACTTGACGTAATGATGGGGGTGTGTATATAGTAAAAGCCCTTTTGGTGAAAAAAGGTGTGGATAGCAATAGCCATGTTGTGGCGGATACGCAATACAGCCCCAAAAGTATTGGTACGAGGGCGCAGATAAGCTTTTTCTCTTAGGAATTCAAGGGAGTGACCTTTTTTTTTGGAGAGGATAAGTATTCGGGTCGCATGTACCATAGATATCTATCTTATCAGCTTGAACTTCAACTTGTTGACCAGCACCTTGCGAACTTACTAATGTTCCTTCAACAGCAAGCGATGCGCCTGTAGTAATGTTCGAAATAAGCTCGGCGGGGAACTTATCGCTAGGAACAACTATTTGGAGGTTGTGGATAGTGCTACCATCGTTTAGTGCAACAAACGAAACGTTTTTGTTTCCTCTACGGGTGCGTACCCATCCTTTAACGAGTATTTTAGAATCGATTTTCGGAGCTTTAAAAACATCCTTTATAAGTGTTCTAACCATAGGAATAAAGCTAGTATTATAAGTGTAAAGCGTTATTATTCATAATTCCCCATTCTAAGGCGAATAACTTCTTCTTCAGTAAGGTAGCGCCACCTACCTCGGGGTAAATTCTTTTTTGTGAGGCCAGCAAAGTACACGCGATCCAGCTTATATATTTTGTAGCCGAAATGTTCGAATATCCTTCGAACGATACGATTTCTACCACTATGAATTTCAATTCCAACAACCGAAAAGTCGTCTTCCTTAACATAGCTTATTGCATCGGCATGTATTTCTCCATCTGAAAGCTCTATACCCTGAGCTATTTGTTGCATATGAGCTACTTCAACAGGCCTATCAAGGGTTACTTGGTATATTTTCTTTTTCAGAAAGCTTGGGTGTAAAAGCTTTGCCATCATATCCCCATCATTAGTAAGCAACAAAACGCCAGTAGTGTTTCTATCAAGCCTACCTACGGGGTATATTCGTTCTTTACATGCATTTTTCACGAGATCCATAACGGTCATTCGTCCATCTGGGTCGTCGCTCGTGGTCATACAATTCTTAGGTTTATTGAGCAGTACATAGATACGAGACTCAATTTCAACTCGTTTCCCGTTGTATTCCACAATGTCTTGCCTTGTAATTTCGGTTCCCATCGTGGTAACTACTTCGCCGTTCACTTTAATTTTTCCCGATGCTATAAGTAGGTCAGCGTTTCTGCGCGAGCAGATACCCGAATTAGCTAGGAATTTATTTAAACGAATGGGTTCGCTACTCCCCGCTTTTTCTTCAGGGAAGCGTGGTACATACTCAGCCGCCGGTTGAATATATGTTTTAGTGCTTTTGTTCTTTTGGGAGTTTCGACTAACCCTATCGCTATTTTTTACCGAGGCTTTGTGTTTGGGATTATCGGCATTCAAGTTATACCCACGATATTGCTTTTTTTGTGCTGTATTATGGGTCTCTCTCCCCTCGAGAGATTCGGGATATTTTTCCTTGTTGGGAAGCCGATTGTTTGGGGTGCTTGTTTGTGTACTCGCAAATCTATTAGCAAAAGCAGGTTTGTTCTGGTACTTCGACTTCCGTTCCCACGACGGTTGCACCTTTGTATTATATTCGTTATTGTATTTGTGGTTTCTATTGCTATAGGGCGAGTCGTTATCGTTTTGTAGGGTGTTATAAAACGAGTTATTGTTGCTCTGCGAAGTGTAATTATTATTAGAGTAGGGAGTAGTATCGAAGTCGAG
>JASBZJ010000116.1 GCA_029983495.1 Porphyromonas sp. | reverse complement strand
GAATAGCCGTTGTACCATCTGCCTTGACTTTGCTCCTATTGATGTAGAATAAGATATTGAATGTACTACGCATAGGCTTAGATGTTAAGGGTTAAATCGGCTGTGAAAGAGAGGAAGCGTCCAAATTCTTCAAAGAGCTTGGTTGGGGTGACTTGGGCATATCGCTCTGTGGTTTGAATACTGCTATGCCCGAGCATCTTGCTAACTGTCTCTAACGGCACGCCGTGTTCCAAAGTGATGAGCGTTGCAAAGGTATGTCGTCCCATATGGGCTGTTAGGGGAATACCTATCCCAGCTCTTAGCTGTAAGGCTTTCAGATGAATGCGATATGACTGATAGGAAATCGCTGGCAGTAGTGCCTCCTCATTAGATTGGCTATATAGATTAAGTACTGCCTCAGCTTGTGGCAAGAGCTTAATACGGCAAAGCGTATCGGTCTTCTGTCGCCTAAACTTCAGCCACCTTGCCCCTGCATCGTCCTCTACAAGGTGTTCCTTACGCAGACTAACCATATCGCAAAAGGCAACGCCTGTGTAACAAGTAAAGAGAAAGAGATTGCGAGCCAACTGAAGTTCTACCTCATACGCCTCTAAATGCATTTGCTGTATTTTATCGAGAGAGGCTTTATCCAAAGCTCGTGGCAAGCGGTTATCTCCTCGCTCTATCTTGATATGCTCAAAGAGTAAGCGGTCGGTTAGTCCCTCTCGAAAGACTAAGCGACAAATCTTTTTCACAGCCAAGGCTATCTTACGATAATAGCCTTGGGAATGCTTACACTTACCTATGCTGTAAGCCTGTAATTGGTCTAAGAAATCCTCCGCAATCTGCCCAAAGCTAATGTCCTTGCTATGGAAATGATGCAAGATAAAGGATTGAAGATGTTTGCGAATAACACGATAGGAAGAGAAAGAACGCTCTGTTATCTCTATGCCTACCTGCTTACGCAAGTCTTCCTGCATTTGGTCGTAGCGTTGCAGAAAGGTCGTCCTACTCTGCATCGAGCCTTGCACCTCCTCTTTGATGTCCGAGGCGGTAAAGTCCACGCCTCGCTCACAGAGGCATTGATACGCACGCTGCAAGGACACAAGGAGCTGCTCCAATTTTTCATTGGTTACAACTGCCTCACGGCTTTTGCCATTGAGTCGACTTTCTCGGGTGTTCCATAGCTGGGGACGGCAAGATAGCTTCGTGCTGAATTGAGCCATCGTGCGGTTGTAGCTTATCCGACCCATTATCGGGGCTTGTCCCGACTTGTCTAAACTGCTCTTTTTAAGGTAGAGCAACACCTTCATTTTCTCTTGTTGCATACGCTTCTATTTTTGTGGGCAAAGTTACCCTGTTTAGAAGCGTTCTTACTTATGCAAAACATTGTAGTTCAGTGCATAAAAATCAGATTGGCGACAACCGATACCATAGAGGTAACTACACCTCGTTACCAAACATTGCTCCAGCCATCTGAGCTAACGATTTAGTAACGGATATTCTACCGAAATACACACTTTCTGCACTTTCTACCTCTAAGCAACACACGGCATACAACCGCATTCTACACACATTATCAGTCAATTACCTCTCAACCGCACCTTTCAGCTATTTCTTCAAATAGTTCCCTAATTAGAGGAACTAAACACCCGCTTCTTATTTTTCAAAGGTCTCAAAATAAAAGACTAACAACATAGTGTTGCTAGCCTTTTATTATGATATAGGCTTATGACTCTAAGAAATACCAGTTACCGATTTAAAAAAGGTATGCTTAGAGTGGAGGGGCTAAAGAATAATTTTTGTCGAGTGCTTTACGCAGTTATCGACAACAAGCACAATGTATGCTCCCTCTTGGAGATGCGAAATATTCAGCTTACTCCCTTTTGCAAAACGAACCATTCTACCAGTAATATCGTAGATACGCATTTCTGTAGCACCTTGCCACGAAAGAACATCTCCTTCTCGTGCAAGTTTGTTGATTTGCGCATTTAATAATTCGGAGCTGGACAAATTTGTTATTGTAATAGTGTTACTTATTAATGTTAGGCGAGGTGCAATTTGGTTGGTTACTTTGCAATAGTATTTACCAAAGTCGTTTTCGTTGAGCGATGTAATTTCGTAAGTTGCATTCGTAGCTCCATCAACCTTTTTATCCTCATGGTACCATTGGTATTTGTTTGCAAAGTCGAGGCGTTTATCTTGAGTAATGTTCGTGGGGTTATTTAGCTTAGCCTCCAGAACAATATTTTGCCCCACGTTTGCCTTAATCTCTTTTTCTTCACCAAACTTTTGTTGTGGAGTATATACTACCACAGCATCTTTTCCAACAGGCCCAAGTTCGAGTTGATTCCCAAAGTTCTCAAAGTCCTCGAAAATAAACCGGTTCCCATCAATGCATACATTGCCAGAAGTAAAACCAGTCAGAAGCCCAAAATCGCTATATGCGCCACGGGTTAAAATAGCTCCCTCGAAGTTGTTATTACTGATAGTAATGCGGGTACGACGTTTATTTGGATTGTCAAATAGTCTGCCGATTTCGCCATAAAATTGGTTATTGTGAAGCTCGAGGGTAACAAGGTGAATAAAGTTTGTTGATTCATTGCCAGCAATGAACATTGCCGTGGGGTTTCCAGTTAAGCGGTTATTCGATAAGTAAAGGGTGGTGAGTTCGGTTAGTTTGTTGTATTCGAGGGGGATTTCACCTTCTAACTCGTTGTACGAAAAATCGAGTAGAGTAAGTTTAGCTAATCCCTTCGCATTTTTACCTTCGCCTGAAGGTATTATGCTTGTAGGTAATGGCCCTGTAAGTTTGCACTTTGCCATACGTAGTTCGTATAAATTGGAAAGTTCGCCGATCCATTCGGGAACTTCACCACCTAAAGGCATACCAACTAGTAGTAATCGCTCGAGATTCTTTAGCTTTCGCATCGATTCGGGCAACGGACCTGAAATATTACTTTCACCAGGGGCAAAGATTTTTAATTCGGATAGTTCGCCAATACTTTCAGGAATTTTCCCATTAAGAGGGTTACCGTAAGTGGCAAGAAAGGTAAGTTTTTTTAGCTTCCCTATATCGCTTGGTATTTCGCCTGTTATGCCACACTCCTGTATGGATAATTGTTGTAGGGTCGGTATTTGAGTTAACGAAGTGGGAAATTTGCCTTTAAGGTTTTTGTTTTTCTCGAGAACGAGGGTTACAAGCGACTGCGATTTACTCCAATCCTGTGGGATTTCCCCTGTAAAGTTGTTCATTCGTAAGTCGAGCGTTTGCAAAGAGGGGAGCCTAGTTATAGCTTCGGGTAATGCCCCCGTTAGTTGGTTATCGGCTAGGGCTATTACTTTCACTTTAGGCATATTAATGATTTTTGGTAACTCTCCCTCAATCATATTCCAGTTCCCGTATAGTTCTTCCAATTCGGGTAAGTCAATCGTTTCAGGAAATCTAAACTTTAAGGTCTTTTTGAGACTGTAGTTATTTTCATGAAACCAAAGCTGTTTTAATTTTCTCAACGAAAATATCTCCATAGGGATGCTTGTGAGCCCATTGTTGTTTAGTTTAAGAATGCTTAGCTCTTTAAGTTTTGCAATCGATGCAGGAACGTCTCCACGCATTTTTCTGCCATCAAGATCGAGGCTGATTACATGCCCATCTTTAATTTTTACGCCCTTCCAGGTTGATGGGTCTTTTGAAAGATCCCAACGATTCCAGCTAGGTTTCCAGTCTTTCCCATTTGTAGCATTATAAAGCTCAATAAGTGCTGACTTTTCTTCTGCAACAAGGGCGGGCACACTTTGCCCTCTTAGCTTGTTGGTAGGTATAACAACCATTAGTAAGAGTACAATACCCGTTAATAGAAAGCGATTTGAGGAATATTTTGTCATAGTTTGTGGTTAATTGTGAGGTTTTTATTACCTCCGATTCTTTAGCAAAGGTAATCTTTTTTGTTTATATGTGTTTGGTTTTTCGTAGGTTGTGTTATACATGCGACAGATTCTGGAGTTTGGTATAACAAGATTTAGAAATAAAAAAAGCCCTTCAGTTACGGATGGCAATAAACAACAAAACACACCTCGCAAAGCTCATTGAAGACTTAAACGAGGCGTGGTAATGTTAACTGTAGTTCGTTACGGAACTAATATTCGTCACTAACGGTAAGCTTGGCGCGACCCTTTGCGCGACGAGCCGAAAGCACGCGACGCCCGTTATGGGTAGCCATTCTACTGCGGAAGCCGTGTTTGTTTTTACGCTTTCTATTCGAGGGTTGGTAAGTCCTTTTCATCTTATATACTTTAGCTTTAGCTTAGTTACTGTTATGTTTTCCGCAAGCAACAGAGTTTTTCAGTCCAACTTCCATGCGAGGGCATGTAGTTAATTCACTTCCTCATGCTTGCTGGTGTGCAAAGGTACAAAAATAATTCAGATTTTCCTCCTTATTTACAATAACAACTATTCCTCAATTATTCTCCAATAGGGGTTATGATAAAATGTTGTAGGTATAGCTTTTTGTTAGATGGAGTAATATTTTTCTGTTGTCTTGTACTTCAATTTTAATTGTAAAGTTTTTTTCTTGATTATTGAGGTCGGGCGAATTGCCTTTTACTGCTGATTGGTTACGCCTTTGCGTTCGAGTAGTATATCTATTAGTTTTCTGTCGTTTTTGAGTCGCGGTACTTTATTTTGTCCACCAAGTTTCCCTATTTCAGCAAGGTAGTTTTCAAAGAACCCTTTGGGAACAGTGTATAGTTTAAGGGGAAGCAATGTCATATCGCTATAGCGTTTTGCGTCATAATCGCTATTTACTTCGCGGAGTTTATCGTCGAGTAAGCGAGCAAATTCGGCAATATCTTTGGGTCCTTTATTGAATTCAATAATCCATTCGTGGCAACCTTTCCCTTTCTCCTCAAATATTCGAGGAGCCGCTGTGTATTCGCTTACTTGGCATTGTAATGTATTACTTACTTCGGCAATCGCTTTATCGGTGTTTGCAACCATCAGTTCTTCCCCAAAAGTATTAATGTAATGCGAGGTACGCCCTGCAATGGTGAATTTGTAGGGATGGGTAGAAGAAAAGGTTACGGTATCGCCAATTTGATAACGATATAACCCCCCTAGTGTACTAATTACCATAGAATAAACAACACCAGGTTCAACTCCCCACAAGGGAACGATTCGAGGTGATGGATGGTTCAGGTCGTCAAGGGGAATAAATTCATAGAAAACACCATAGTCGAGCATTACAAGTAGGGAACTGTCGGATGGGTCGTTTTGTATGCCAAAGAAGCCTTCAGATGCGTTATAAGTTTCACGGTATTGCATCCGTTCGGAAGGTATTAAACGTTGGTATTCTTGTCTATAGGGCGAAAAACTTATTCCTCCATGAAAGAAAACTTCAAGTTGGGGCCACACTTCCGACAAGTTATTTTTTCCAGTTTGCTCGAGTACTTTTTTTATCATTACCATCATCCACGATGGAACACCCGAAAGGCTACCTATATTCTGAGGTATAACCTCGTTTACAATAGCCTCCATCTTACTGTTCCATTCGCTCATAAGTAGTGTTTTCTTGCTCGGAACTCGTAGCAAGTTTCCTAAGGTTGGCATCTTTTCAATAAGAATCGAACTTAGGTCGCCTTGCAAAATGTTTTTATTGTTTGCTACGGGGGTGCTACTACCGCCAATAACGAGTCCCTTTGTTTGGAAAAAACGGCTATCGGGACGGGTGTTTAAATAGAGCCATAGCGAGTCGCTCCCCCCTCTAAAGTGGCATTCTTTAAGATGTTTTTCGTTTACAGGGATAAATTTACTTCTGCTACCCGAGGTTCCGCTCGATTTAGCAAACCGCTTGCAACTACCAGCTAGTAATATATTCTCTTTTCCATCGAGCATTTGTTCTACATACTCACGAAGAGGTTCATATTCGGTTAAGGGAATTTTCGTTCGAAACTGTTCGTATGTAGTGTCGTCTTCGGTTATACCATATTTATTGCCATACAGTGTACCTCTTAAATTAGCTATTACAGCTTGGAGTTGTTTTTGTTTAATCTC
>JASBZJ010000115.1 GCA_029983495.1 Porphyromonas sp. | reverse complement strand
CATCAAACGATAAACTTGCAGGGCAATATCCACCTTCGTAAACGGCATGGCAACTTGTTTGGTCGCTAAGTAGGTCGATGTGAACGTCCTGTTTAATGCAATACTCAAGGAGATCCACAATATTTCCATGATAAGCAATGGAACATGCTTCGCCATCGTTCTGCGCTTTGCGAGCTTTATCAATACACTCTTCGAGGCTATCACTAACATGTTTTACCCAGCCTTGATCCAAGCGCGTTTTTATTCGCGAATAGTCAACCTCGGCAGTAATGCTTACTGCACCTGCAATATCGGCAGCTTTTGGTTGAGCTCCGCTCATACCTCCAAGTCCACTCGAAACGAATAGGCGACCTTTGAGGTTTTGTCCGGTAGGAATGTGCAGAACTTTTCGACCAGCATTGAGCAACGTGTTGAATGTTCCATGAACAATACCTTGTGGTCCAATATACATCCAACCTCCAGCTGTCATTTGACCGTAATTTGCAACACCCATTTGCGCTGCAATTTCCCAATCATCGATATTGTCGTAGAGGCCTACCATCATTGAATTTGTTAGAATAACACGAGGAGCATCGGGTCTACTTTTGAAAAGCCCCAAGGGGTGCCCACTAAGTAGCACTAATGTTTGGTCCTCTTCGAGTTCCTCAAGGTATTTTATAATAAGTTGGTATTGTAGCCAATTCTGACAAACCTGCCCTGTTTCTCCGTAGGTAACCAATTCGTATGGATATAGTGCTACATCAAACGAAAGGTTATTGTGAATCATTACTTGAAAGGCTTTGCCTGCTAAGCATTTTCCCTTATAGTCATTGATGGTTGTTGCTTTAAGATCCCCTTCAGGGCGGTAACGATAAGCGTAAATTTTACCTCTGGTTTTGAGTTCTTCGAGGAATTCAGGAGCTAGCTCATTGTGAAGTTCCTTGGGTACATAGCGCAAGGCGTTACGAAGTGCGACTTTAGTTTGCTCCTTTGTAAGGCGATAACCTCTATCGGGAGCACGCCTTATGCCATCCTGGAAGGATGGGTACTTAGGAAGTGTGGCATCGAGAGTGAATGTTTTCTTTTCGGTTTGCATATCTTGTTCTGGTTCTTATGTTACATTTTCGTTTAGTTTGTAATAACAAGGTTCATTAAATGATCCCACTTGTCGTAAGGTAAAGAGGGAAATAGCCTAAAAGCAAATGTAGTACCCACTAAAAAAGCACTGGTTTTTGGTAAAAACCTGTCATAGTATGCTTTTCCTCGACCAAGGCGTACACCATCTTTGGTAAAAGCCATGCCGGGTACTATTATTACATCGAGTAATTCGGGGGAAAGTACCTCTTGTTTATCTTGTTCGGGTTCGGCTATTCCATAACTGCCTTGGGCTAAATCGTTTTCACTATAGTATCGGTAGAACGCTATATCACTCCCTTCTACCCGAGGCAAGTACAGCTCTTTATCACAAACATGGTTTTGGAGTAGTTGTGTAAGCGAAGGTTCATCGGGAAGAGCATGGAACAGCCCCACACGCTTGGCTTTGATAAACTGTGGCAGATTAGCCAATTTCGTACAAATTAATTGGGAGGCTTGTTGTCTATACTCTTGGTTAAGGTACTGCTTGTTCAGTTCTTTTATGTGTGTGCGGAGCTCCTTTTTATCCATGTTTATTACAGTTTATTTTGTGCGTTTTCATTGCTGGAAGGGAAGTTGATTAAAGGATTCAAGAGCTTTTTGAATGGTTTTGTCGTCGTTATAAACGATTTCGTAAAATCCTTGTTCCCCAAAAAAGTTCCGAGCAACCTGAGCAATCAGAATTTTTTCGAGCATAATGCTACATTCCCAAAGCATTGCTGGGCGTTTGCCGATGCCTTTTTGAGCAGCATAATTTGCGAATCGTTCAACAATATTGTCATTAACATGGATGTAATTCCAAAAATCGGTTGTTGAAGGAATTTTATTTAGGCGAAAACGATATTTATCGCTGTATATAAAAGCATACTGAGGTATAAGACCGCTTTCGATGAGACGGTAGTAGTATGTATTTTGCCCCGATGAATCGGCAGGAACAAATATATCGGGCATAATACCATTGCCTCCATAAACAATTCTTCCAGCATCGGTTCTAAATTTTGGTGCTGTTTTGTAGAAGCTACTATCAGCGTGATAAATTTCGCCTGTATCGTACCGGTCTAATAGGTCACGTTGGTATTCTTCGCTTTTTCCTAAGTTATATTTCTTTTGTATACTTCTTCCACTTGGTGTATAATACCGTGCTATGGTAAGTCTTATTTGGCTACTATCGGGCATATAAAAAGGATGTTGAATCCACCCCTTTCCAAAGGTTCTTCTTCCAATAATAGTTGCCCGGTCGTGATCCTGCATCGCTGCTGAAAATATTTCGCTTGAACTTGCCGAGAACTCGTTTACCAATATGGCTAGGGGAACTTCCTTTAATAGGCCGTTACCATTAGCAAAGTATTCTTCCTTAGGGTATTTTCGACCTTGGCTATAAACGATAAGGCTACCCGATGGTAAAAACTCGTTTGCCAGTTGGATAGCACTTTGCATGTACCCCCCCACATTGTCGCGCAAATCAATAATAAGGTTTTTAAGTCCCTTTTGAGATAGTGTGTAATAAGCCGAAAGGAACTCTTGTAACGTTGTCCGTGCCCAAGTATCGATTTTTATAATACCCGTAACATCGTTAAGCATATAAGCAACGTTAATACTTCGAATGGGTACCTCGTCGCGTGTAATACCAATGTTTTTTAGTTCGCCATTGCGTAGTACCCCAACTTTTACTATCGTACCTCTCTCGCCTCGGAGTTGCTTTTGCACCTCATCGCTTGTTATACTATCGTGAATAAGGCTTTTACCATCGGCGGAAATGAGTCGGTCACCTGCCTGTATACCAGCTCGGGATGCCGAACCACCTTTAATAGCTTCAACAACTACAGGGGTATCAATAATTGTATTGAAGGTTATTCCAACACCATAAAAGTGACCTTCGAGTCGTTGTGTTTCGGCTAAGCTAGCCGTGCGGTCGATGTATTCCGAGTGTGGGTCGAGGCTGTGTAATAGTGAGGGGATTAAACCTTCGGCCAAGGTTTCCATATCAACACTATCAACATAGTGGGTACGAACTAATTCCATGGCATTAATAAGCGATGCATCGTAAGCATACCTTCGTTTAACTTGATGAGAAAACCAGCCAATTAACCCACCAACTAAAAGAGCCATAACAACTGCTATTAGCAGTACTATTGTTGATGTTCCCTTTCTTTCTTCCATATTACCTGCCTTTAAGGGCATTAAAATATTATTAGGTTAAGAATTACACCACAGTGAATAGCAATGTAGCGATGAGGAATAAGAATTAGTGTGTTTGCTCATCAGCTGATAAGCAAACCACCTCAATACCAGCTCGCTCTAATAAATCAATACCATCGCGTAGGCGATATTCCTCTTCGTAAACAACGCGTATAATTTTACTTTGAATAATAAGCTTTGAACACTCGAGGCAGGGAGCAGCAGTAATATAAATTGTTGCACCAGTGCTATTGTTCGTACTACTAGCTACTTTTGTTATAGCATTAGCTTCGGCATGTAAAACGTAGGGTTTTGATTGATTATTTTCGTCTTCACAGATGTTTTCAAATCCACTGGGAGTTCCATTATACCCATCGGATATAATCATCTTATTCTTTACGATAAGGGCACCTACCTTGCGACGCTCGCAATACGAGTTTTCAGCCCATATACGAGCCATACGTAAATAACGGCGGTCGAGTTCGCGCTGTTTTTCCTCAAAATTATTCTCTTTTTTCATTGCTTAATGCCTTTACTCCATAAGGAGTTATAACCGTGGCAAAATTACTATATTATAGCGAGATGGCAGGCTATAAAACTCTCTGTTTAATGGGAAAGTGATATAATCCATTGCACAAAGGGAATGAGCAACGATGTAAAAAAGCCCATTATGCCTATTGCCATACCAGCTAACGCACCTTCAACTGCCCCTAATTGTATAGCGGTAGAGGCTCCCATTCCGTGTGAACTTGTTCCTAATGCAAGCCCTTTAGCTATGGGGTTATTAATATGTAATAACTTAAATAATGGTGGACTTATTAATCCCCCGAATACGCCCGTAATTACCACTACCACTGCCGTAAGAGATGGTATTCCACCTGCTTTTTGAGAAAGCGATATGGCAATAGGGGTAGTTACTGATTTGGGACTCATTGTGGCTGCCAGTACTTCGCCACCCCCTAATAAATATACAATACCCCCAGCTGTTAGTATGCCAACAAGTGCACCTATAAAAACACTTGTTAGAATGGTAAGTAGCCTGCCACGAAGTATTTCGGATTGTTCGTATAACAGAAAACCCAGTGCAACAACACTTGGTCCAAGCATAAAATCGATAAGTTCTGAGGCTTTAGCGTAACCTTGGTAGGGTATTTTAAAAAAGTATAGAGCAAGAATAAGTAACACCATTGTAACCAACATAGGTTGTAGAAAGGGCATTTTTGCCTTTTTATAAAGCCATGCAGCTCCTATATACAGCCCTAATGTAATGGGTAAGCAATAAATAGGTGTGGTAAGTAGTTCAGTTATCATTTGGTGTTATGTGCTGAGTTGTTTCTTCCTGTTCTAACTGTTTGCGTAACTGTTTTTGGTGCTGAAGTTTTTTTGCATATTGCTCGAATCGTTGTTGGGCAATTGCTACTACGGCCATCACCATAATAGTACTCAGTACCATCGAAAGCAAAATTATATGCCAATATTGTTTTATAATAGGTAACTGAGTTACTAACCCAACCCCTGCAGGTACGAATAGTAGCCCCATTATACTTGTTAGAAAGTAGGAAATACTATCTACATGATGAGGTTGTATTATTTTTAGGCGGAGGGCAATGAATAGAAAAAACATCCCCAATACGCTACCTGGAATAAAATTACCTATGACATGGCTCATCATACTTCCTAGTGCATAGAAAAGCATGATAACGAAGAATTGTTTGAGTATTTTCACCTTTTTCGGCTCTCGTTGTTCTGATTCTCTTTTTCGAGGTGTTTGTGACAGGCCTCGAGTTTTTTATAGAAAGGCTCGCCAAAAACACGAATAAGAGGTTCCTTTAAAGCTTGGTAAACCAATGTTTTCTTTCGCTTGCCCAATACTACTGCGCATTGGCAAATATCCCAACGATCGTAATTAAGTGCTGTTGCATGGGAATACTGATGTAAGCGGATGGGGTAGAGATGACAACTTTGAGGTTTAATGAAAGAACTTTTTCCCTCACGAAAAAGTTTTTCGAAGGCGCAAAGGCAATGCCCACCTTCATCATGTAAGGCAAATACACATGGACCGCCATTTACAAGTGTAGTTACTTCGTCTCCACTTTCGCCTTCAATGCAACATGCGCCTCTACATTTTTCGTAGTGGCACAAAAAGTATTCAGTAAAAAGGTCCAGACTAATTATCTTATCGTCTATAAGAATCATCTCATCGATTCACCAAGTTAGGTTCGTTTTCCAGTGCAAAGGTAAAAAAAACGCACGTTCCTATACTTGTTTGTTGTCGCTAATAAGCCATGCTTAGCGCGAGTGGATAAATAAAAACGAAATGTGCTTGCCTATAGTCGGTAGCAGCCCAAAGTGATTGCGCATAATAGTAAAACGCTCACGAAGGCTTTCCCAATGTCGCTTTTGCGATATTCCACCTTCTAAATAGTGTGCTATAACAGCATCGATTTGCTGTGTGCTTTGGCTCCGTTCGAGCATTCTTAGACACCAGTCGTAATCGGCCGAAAGTTTATAGCGCAAGTCATATGGAAGAACGATGTCTTTACGAACAATAAAAGCTTGATGGCATACTAACATACCGTTTATAAAGTGTGCTTTTGTAAGATTTCGAGGGGGACGGAGCCGTCGAAGGTGGAGTTCTTTTCGTTGAGCGTTTACGATCATCGTATCTCCGTATATTATATCGGGTTGTGGTTCTTTGCTCTCTATAAGGGAGACTACCTCGGCAACGGTTTCTGGTGTAGGAAGAGAATCCCCCGCATTCAGAAACC
>JASBZJ010000114.1 GCA_029983495.1 Porphyromonas sp. | reverse complement strand
GAAGCCACGCAAAAGGAGGGCGAATTTGCTTTTGGGTTTAATTATCAGGACCGATTATACTCGGGCTTCTCGCTGAAAGTAACCTCGCTCGACTACCGCATTTCGAGTGAGTATAGCGAAAATTTTACTGATGGTGACTACCTAACGCTAGGCAATACCCTTTCGACAAGTGGCAAAGGGTTTTCGGGGAGTTTGGGTGTTATTGGTCGGCCTACCGATTTTTTGCGTTTAGGCATTGCATTTCATACCCCAACAATAATGTTTTTAACCGATGCTTTCGAGGCAAATGCATCAAGCCGTTACTCGCATGCAATTGACCCTAATACCAATAAACCCTATCCCCAGGATATGTGGGTAATGAAAAGCAACACCCCCGAGAGTGCTTCATTAAATTATCGTTTGCTTTCGCCTTCGAGGCTAACATTTGGTATTGCGTCAACATTCCGTCGCTATGGCTTGCTTAGTTTTGACTATGAACTTATTCCCTATGGAACTATGCGCTTGTACAATGCTTTAGGTAAACCTTATAACTACGACAATCGTGTTATACCTACCCATTACACACTTGCGCATACCTTCCGTATTGGTGGCGAGTTTTTCCCAATTCAAAGCTTTGCTTTGCGGTTTGGTTATATGTATAAAACATCACCCATGAAAACTGTTGCAACAAAAACTTTACCCGGTAATAATGCTTTAGCCGAGAGTTTTTTAGTTGCGGGTACGTTGCCACACTTTATATTGCCCAGCCATTCGCATACTTACACATTGGGGGCAGGTTACCGATTTAATAGTGTTTTTTCAGTTGATGCTGCGTTTGTTTATAGCAAACAAAACGAATCGCTATACGCTTTCCCAACTCTAACAAAAACTTCGGGTGACCCCTTATTGTATGCCTCCGAACCTATTGGTATTAATCAACGCGATATGCGCTTTTATATAACAATGAACTTTACATTATAAACGTATCTTAGCCTATTTTTGAACATGGAAAATCTTGAGTATAAAATACCATATAGGCGCATAAAAAGAGCCGATTTTACCCCCGAAATAATTGAGTTGGAAGAAGCTGCTGAAAAAGCTGCTAATAATGCTTATGCCCCTTATAGCAATTTTAAGGTAGGTTGTGCTGTACGCCTAGCCAATGGTACTGTTGTTACGGGTAGCAATCAGGAAAATGCTGCTTACCCGTCAGGGCTTTGTGCCGAACGTACAGCCTTGTTTTATTGTGGTGCCAATTACCCCAATCAACCAGTAGACGAATTGCTGGTTTTGGCTATTAATAGTAAAGGAGAGCGGTCGCGCAGTGCTAGCCCTTGTGGAGGCTGTAGGCAAGTGTTGCTCGAAGTGAGTGATAGGTTTAAACATCCTTTTCGGGTTATCCTTCCAGGGGCTAATGATGCAATTATTATCGACGATAACCGTGACTTGTTGCCCTTTGGATTCGAAGCAGCCGATTTACAGTAATTGGTTTTTGTAGAAGATCTTTATTCATATCCCTCCGAGCTTAGCTCGCGGTTTTTCCCCTTTTTGGATGCTTTCGAGTTGTTACAAAGAGGGGAAATCTTTTTTTTAATCAAATAAGAATTTACTAGAGGAAAACGTCTCAATAAATCATTAACTTTGCAGTAAGTGGCTTAAAGCTTATTGGGTTTACCCATTGCAACGAGTCCTTTGTGTAACATTGTAATTGATACCGCAATAATAAAAGCTTGATATATGGCTCAGCAAGATGACCTTTTTAAAAAGATAGTATCGCATTGTAAGGAATATGGCTTTGTTTTTCCTGCTTCGGAAATATACGATGGCCCAAGTGCCGTGTACGACTATGGAGAATATGGCGTAGAATTAAAGAACAACCTTAAAGATTACTGGTGGAAAAGCATGACCCGCTTACACGATAACGTTGTGGGAATTGACTCCGCTATATTTATGCATCCGAATGTTTGGAAAGCTTCAGGTCATGTTGATGCATTTAACGACCCATTAATCGATAATAAGGATTCGAAGAAGCGTTACCGTGCCGATGTTCTTATTGAGGATTATATCGAAAAACTTGATGAAAAGGTAAATAAGGATGTGGCAAAGGCAGCTAAACGCTTTGGCGATAGCTTTGATGCTGAGTTGTACAAAACAACAAACTCACGTGTAGTAGGTTATATTACCGAAAAAGAAGAAACCCGAAAAGCTTTGGCGGAAGCACTTACCCGAAACGATCTCGAGGCAGTTAGGAATATTATTGTTGATAAAAAAATTGTTTGCCCTATTAGTGGAACGAGTAACTGGACCGAAGTGCGCCAATTTAACCTAATGTTCAGTACCGAAATGGGTTCTACTGCCGATGGTGCAACAACAATTTATTTACGACCCGAAACCGCTCAGGGTATTTTTGTGAACTTTTTGAATGTTCAGAAAACAGGTCGTATGAAACTTCCCTTTGGAATTGCTCAAATTGGAAAAGCCTTCCGAAATGAAATTGTAGCTCGCCAATTTATTTTCCGTACACGTGAGTTCGAGCAAATGGAAATGCAATTTTTTGTTCAACCTGGTGAAGAACTTAAATGGTTTAACTATTGGAAGAACTTACGCATGGCATGGCATAAAAGCTTGGGATTAGGCAACGATAATTATAGGTTTCATGACCACGATAAACTTGCACACTATGCCAATGCAGCTACTGATATTGAATACAAAATGCCTTTTGGATTTAAGGAGGTTGAAGGTATACATAGCCGAACAAACTTCGACTTAACTCGGCACGAAGAGTATAGTGGTAAAAAGCTTCGTTACTTCGACCCTTCGACCAACGAAAGTTATGTTCCTTATGTAGTGGAAACTTCTATTGGGGTGGATCGCCTTTTCCTTTCGGTTATTAGCGGTTCTTATTGCGAGGAAGAAACCGATAATGGCGAAATGCGTACTGTACTTAAAATACCTGCACCTTTGGCACCTATAAAACTTGCTGTATTGCCTTTGGTTCGAAAGGATGGGTTGGACGAAAAAGCCCGCCATGTGGCAAATTCGCTAAGGCTATTTTTTAACTGCCAGTACGACGAAAAGGATTCGATTGGAAAACGTTACCGCAGGCAGGATGCAATTGGAACACCTTATTGTATTACCGTTGACCATCAAACAATGGATGATAATACCGTAACAATTCGCGACCGCGATACCATGGAGCAGTGGCGTGTGCCTATTGATGAACTTCGCTCGGTTATTGAAAGTAAAACTTCGATGATAAACTTACTTAGTACACTACCGCATGAAAACTAACCGTATTTTACCAAGTATTGGTCTATTTGCAACTATAGCCCTTGTGGGTTTACTATTTGCTTCGTGCCAACGCTCGCCCGATGCCACAACGCAATGGCGTGTAGCAAACGAAAAAGCCTTTAACGAATACGCCGATAGTAGCGATTATAAAAAGGTTTCGGTTGATGGCTCTACAGCGTTTATATACATGAAAACAATAAAGAAGGGCGAAGGCAAAGTTTTTCCTATCGAAACTTCGCGCGTGCTTGTTCATTACGAAGTGTTCTTTGTTACAGGCAATAAAAACTTTATTGAGGGGAACTTCGATAGCGAAGCCCCACAACGTTTTGGTTTGAGCCGTGGAACAGGTTCGCTTATAGCTGGTATGCGCATTGCCTTGCAAAATATGGTTGTAGGCGATGAAGTAATGGCAATAATTCCTTGGCATTTGGGGTATGGGGCTATTCGCTCGGGTAGCCTCGAAGGTTATACAACTTTGCGTTACCATATAAAACTCGATGGTATTGTTCCTGAGGATGAACCCTGATGTTTCCTTTTTGATTAAGTAATCGTAAGCTTTGTTTTATGCAAACATTTCAACGTAAACCAAAGATTCTTATATCGAACGACGATGGTATGCATGCCAAGGGTATTGAAGCACTCATTAAAGTGCTTCGCCCTTTAGGCGATGTTACTGTTGCAGTACCCGATGGACCACGTAGTGGAGCTTCGGCATCGATAACCTCGGCTCAGCCTATTTTCCCTACTAAAATGATTCAGGAGGAAGGGTATGCTTATTATAGAATACCTGGTACGCCTGCCGACTGTGTTAAGCTTGCTCTAAACTTGTTTTACAAGGAGCATAAACCCGACCTTGTGGTTACTGGAATTAATCATGGTCGTAACGATGCTATTTGTGTGGTTTACAGTGGCACGATTGGAGCAGCTATGGAGGCTTGTATAGCTGGTGTACCGGCTTTGGCCGTTTCGCTAAACGACCACGATGAATTTGCCGACATGCAGTACGCTGAAAAACTGGCTTTTGATATAGCAAGGCATATGTTGCAAACCCCCCCTCCCCCTTATACAATGCTTAGCCTGAATGTACCCAAAGGAGCTCCAAAAGGTTTAAAGGTTTGCCCACAAGCTATAACTCATTTTGTTGAGGAATACACGGCAACCAGCAATGGGCGCGGCAAAACCGTTTATTGGATGACCGGCTACATGGAAAAAAGTGTGAGTGCTACCGATACCGACTTTGACTTTTTAAACGATGGGTTTGCTACGTTAACTCCTCTTATGCTCGATTTAACCAATTACCAATACCTCGATACCCTTAAAAAGGAGGTGGAGCCGATTGCGAAAGAGAATA
The DNA here is from genome assembly GCA_029983495.1 of Porphyromonas sp. GTDB lineage: Bacteria > Bacteroidota > Bacteroidia > Bacteroidales > Porphyromonadaceae > Porphyromonas. Next base: position 1,439 of record JASBZJ010000114.1, on the reverse strand, counting down.
ACCCTTTGTAATATACCCCCCTTTGTTTTACATCCATCTTTTGTGCAATTATCCCTTTTAATATGCGCTACTTTATTGTAGCAGGAGAAACTTCGGGCGACTTACACGGAGCCAAACTTATCGAAGCCTTAATGGAAAACGACCCCCAATGCGAGCTTGCTTTCGTTGGGGGTAGTGCTATGGAAAAGGTGGCCAATAAAAAAGCCATTGTAACTAGTAATGCCATTTCGGTAATGGGCTATAAGGCTGTGCTTAGCCAGTACCATACTATAAAGCATGCGGCGCAAAAAATGCAGTCGGCTCTTCGTGTATTTCAACCCGATCGTATTATAGCAATTGATTCGAGTGGTTTCAACTTTCGCTACCTCCTGCCTTTTGCTCATAAATATTTCCCCTCTGTTCCCCTCATTTATTACATTGTTCCCAAGCTTTGGGCTTGGCGTTCTTCGCGAGCTAAAGTATTAAAGCGGTATTGCTCGAGGTTATTAGTTATCTTTCCCTTCGAAGAGACCTTTTTCCGTTCGATGGGTTTGCCGGTTACCTATGTAGGTAACCCCACGGTGGACGAACTTGAAAATTATTTGGGTGAGCATCGTTCAAGTAAAGCTATAACCGCTTTTTCGCAAAACTATTCCCATATTCCGCTAAATAAACCTATAATAGCACTGCTCCCCGGTAGCCGTAAACAGGAACTTCGCGACAACCTCCCTCTCATGCTCGAAACCGTTTCGCACAATTTCCCAAACTACACAGCCGTAGTGGCAGGAGCCCCGAATAAAAACTTACAAAGCTACAGGCATTTTTTAGAGGCGTATCCCCAAGTCCACTTGCTTTTCGGAGCAACCGCCTCGTTATTATCGGTGGCCTCGATGGCTATAGTTACAAGTGGAACCGCCACGCTCGAAACTGCCCTAATTGGTACACCCCAAGTGGTGTGTTATCGCATGAATGGTAGTAGAGTGGTTAACTGGGCTTTTAAGCATATTATGAAGGTGAAATATTTTTCATTAGTAAATTTAGTTGCTCAAAAACCTATTGTAAAAGAGCTACTGGGGGCAAATGCTACGGTGGCTAATTTAACTACGGCTCTTATTGAAATTGAAAAGAATACGAGCGTGATAAGCGAAAACTATAAGCAGATGGCTACTATACTAGGTAAGGGAGGAGCTAGCCATAATGCAGCAAAAGCAATTATTGCAACTAAAAAGGTTAGTATTAGTTAGTTTTTGTAACATTCAAGGTATAAGGCAGTTAGTGTGTTTTTTGCCTTTTAAGCTTATGATGTTATGGGATTATTAGTTAGATTTATGAGGAAAGGTATTTGTATTTTTCAAAAAATGTAGTACCTTTGCAGAGCAATTCGGAAGGAACGCTTTCGAGGATGCGGATTGTCTCATGGTGTAATGGTAGCACAACAGGTTTTGGTTCTGTTTGTCAAG
>JASBZJ010000113.1 GCA_029983495.1 Porphyromonas sp. | reverse complement strand
CTTTCTGCAAAGTCAGGACAATCTTGCGAGCAAGATTGTGAGACTGTTGACTTTTACAACAGTCTCATAATAGTAGTAGTATTACTAAAAACTGCTATGTAGTACGCTTATAAATAACTATGGCTTTAGTTACATCATACCCATACTTCGATTTTTGTCTTTTGTCTGAGTCTTTTTAAAGGACTCTGCAAATAATTTAAATTCTACAGAAATAGAAATTAAAGCAATGAACAGAAAAGAGTAACTTTGTAGCCGTGGTTTTAGTTAGGGTATGAAGAATAATGTAGCGAGGGGGAAGTTTCTTCGGAAAGTAGCAAGAGTAAGATTCGATTATCTAACCCTTGCACTTATTTTCTTTACAATCACCTTTCAACCCTCTAGCCTAAGTGCCTCCAAAAGGCATTTGGCATACTTCTTAAATGTTGATAGCATAGCAATTGATTCTCTGCCGAATCATTCACACCCCGATTCGCTAAACCATAACCTCGCAAGTATAAAACTTAATTCAAGCGACACACTTAAGGCTAACCATGATAGCATTCCTTTAACACGAGATAGTATTCCTTTTAGTACTACAAATTCATCTTCACAATCAATCCCTAGCTCAAATGATACAACAAAAGGGGAGGAAAAACCTATCGTGTTGGAAGATGTGGTAAAGTTTTCGGCTAAGGATTCGATGGTTATGAAAGGGCAAAACGAGGCATTCCTCTACGGAGATGGTTTTGTTAAATATCAAACCATGGAGCTAAACGCCAGCTTTATGAAGCTACGTGTAGACAGTGCCGAAGTATTCGCAAAATATGTACTCGATGAGAAAGGGCGACCAACAAAACTACCTCACTTTTCCGATGGAGAACAACAGTTTGAAATGGAATCAATGCGGTACAACTATAATACCGAGCGAGGTTTTATTACAGGGGTATTAACCCAGCAGGAAGGTGGGTACTTAACGGGAGATAAAGGGAAACGTATGCCCGACAATGTAATGTACCTCGAAGGAGGTAACTACACAACTTGTAATAATGTTCTCCATCCCCACTTTCATCTACACATGACAAAGGCAAAGGTAACTCCGAATAAAAGTATTGTAACTGGCCCCGTTTATTTAGTAATGGGCGGTATACCTTTATTCCCTATAGGACTACCTTTTGGCTATATTCCCTTAAACAAAACTCGCACAAGTGGTGTAATACTTCCATCTTATGGCGAGGAAAGCGAACGTGGCTTTTACTTACGGAACTTTGGCTTCTATTTTGTTCCTAACGATTACTTCGATGTAACCCTTCGAGGCGATTATTATACCCTTGGGTCGTGGGCAGCATACCTCGAAAGTAACTATAATGTGCGCTATAAATACTCAGGCAATTTATCGATTAGTTTTGTAAATATGCAAACTGGCGATAAAACAATTCCTGGCGACTATACCTCTTCGCGCGATTTCAGCGTAAATTGGTCCCATCGGCAAGATGCTAAAGTTGACCCTCTACGAACTTTTTCTGCAAGTGTAAACTTTTCTACGAGTAGTTACAACCATAATAGTAACGATGCTATGTATGACCCTGATAAAAGAGCACAAAACACAAAGGGAAGTAGCGTTAGTTACAGCCGTAGATTTACCTCCATACCCTTAAATATTACAGCCGCATTAAATATCGACCAGCGAAGCCGCGACTCAACCATATCGGTAACGCTCCCCAATATTTCCATATCGCTCTCCACAATTTATCCATTTAAACGGAAACGTGCTGTGGGTAGGGAACGCTGGTACGAAAAAATTAGCCTCTCGTATAGTGGTTCACTCAGCAATAGTATTACCACTAAGGAAAACATGCTCCTTAAAAGCAATCTTATTAAAGATTGGCGTAACGGGATGCGACATAGTATTCCTATATCGGCATCGTTCGACCTCTTCAACTATATTAAGATAACCCCCTCTGTAAGCTATAATGCAAGCTGGGGAACTCGTAAAGTTCGAAAACAATACGACCCCGAACTTCATCGGATTGCGCCAGTCGATACTACCTATGGGTTTTATCACCTTAATGATTTTAATGCATCCCTATCGTTATCAACTACCCTATATGGCTTTTACAAACCGTGGGTCTTGCTTTTTGGCGACGGAATACAAATGATTCGACATCGGTTTTCGCCATCGATATCTATTTCCTATCGACCCGACTTTGGAACTCCTTTTTGGGGGTACTACGATACTATTCATTACCTAGATGAGAATGGCACTCAACGGGAAGAAGTATATAGCCCTTACGAAGGTGGTCTATATGGGGTACCAGGAAGAGGAAAATCGGGTATCATTTCCATGAACTTTGCCAACAACCTAGAAATGAAACTACGAGGAAAAACAGATTCAGTTGGTGATGAAGGGAGAAAAATAAGCCTTATCGACCAATTCGATTGGCGGTTATCGTATAATATGGCGGCAGACTCATTTCAATGGAGTAACATCAATGCCTCCCTAGCTTTACGCTTTACGCCAAGCATCGCTCTTCGGCTCAATGGCGATTTCGACACATATCTATACGACTATACCCTCGATAACCAAGGCAAACCAATCCCTCGGCGTGTAAACAAACTCCGTATAGCGCATGGTAAAGGATTTGGTCGCCTACGTTCTACAGGTACAAGCTTTAATTATACTTTTAACAATCAAACTATCGAAGAGCTAAAAAGTTTGTACAATAAGTTATTCCGAAAAAACAACTCGCCCAATGATTCTAAGGAGAGTTCCTATCCACCCAATGGGAATGGACCTAATCTAGGCAATAATCAGTTCCAACCTGGTAATAACAATCCCATGGGCGACCCAACTAATTCAAGGAGCGAAGTTAGTCGTGCAAATTACCAACGCCCCGAAGAGATGGGAGAACTTGATAAGGATGGCTATGTAATGTGGAATTTCCCGTGGAGTCTTTCATTTAGTTATAGTATGAGCCTTGGCTACAACATGCAAAACTTTGATGTTCGAACCCGCGAGTATGCCTATAAACTACAGCATAACCTAAGCTTTAGGGGTGAATTTTCGCCCACGCGGAATTGGCATTTTTCGTTCGATGCTAATTATAACTTCGAAATTCACAAGGTTACGAATATGACAATTTCAGCAACACGGAGCCTACACTGCTGGGAGCTTACCGCAAACATTATTCCGCTCGGCCCATACAAAAGCTATATGGTTACAATTGGGGCTTCAGCCGAACTACTTAAAGATCTTCGTTACCAACAAAGCAACCTTACTACAACCAGTGGTTTTAGTGGTCGTAGGTTCTAGTGTGCTCATAACACGTACAGTATTGTTCCCCATTGTAGCACGATAACGGATTAAACATTTAAGGCGAGCATGCGCAACAAGCTAAACAAAAACCACAACTTTTACAGTATTCAAAAAAAACAATATAACTCTAACAGATAACAATGGTAACAAAAACATTTACAGGCATTAACCAGTTAAAACTTCGAGTGGCCTCACTTTTGCTATTATCATTAGCTTTAGCGATGAACGGCTTTGCTAACCCAATTGATGAACAGCAAGCTCTGAAGCTGGCTCAAAACTTTTTCGAAAAGTATCAAACAAATGCATTTCGAAACTCACACAACAAGGCTAATAAGCTCGTGCTTTCGGCAGTTGCTTTGCGTAATCCACAGGCAAAACTAAATCTTGCCACAGCTACATCAAGTCAGTTACGTCAAGCTACTGTTACAAATCAAGCTTGCTACTACTATATATTCAATAAACCCCAGCAAGGGGGATATGTAATTATTGCTGGCGATGATATTTTTGCGCCAGTACTTAGTTATTCGCTTAGTGGGCAGTTCGACCTCGCCTCAGCCCCTAAACATGTAAAAAGCTTTTTCGAAAAAGTAAACATTGCCCTCGAAAATGCACTTACCCACGGAACACCCGAAAACCTGGCTGCAATGCGTCCTATACCTACAGCAATTCTTTCGGATAAATTGCCTAACGAAGTTCCTGTATTATTAGATATCCACTGGAATCAGGATGAACCTTGGAACCTACAATGCCCTATAATAAAAGGAAGCTACGGACAAAAAATACATGCTGCTGTAGGGTGTGTTGCCACAGCACTGAGCCAAATTATGCGTTACCACGAGTGGCCTATTAAACCTGAAGGCGTATTTGAATACGACGAACCCGAAGTAGATAGCAATGGCCAACCTACAAGTAAAATTGTTCGCCACCATAAAGTTGATTATAGTAGCCAGGTTTACAATTACGCCTTAATGCCTAAAACCGTAAGGTACAATGTTTCGGACGAGGAGGCAAAGGAACTTTCGAAACTATGCTACCATGTTGGTGTTGGTGTTCAAATGATGTATGGCGAATCAAGTGGAGCAACCTCAGTATGCGTTATGCGGGCTCTTAAGGAAAACTTTCGCTATAACAAGGGTATGCGCCTACACTTACGCGAAGTTTTCGATCCCATCAGATGGGAAGTTGGAATTAGAACCGATTTAGCGAACAAACGCCCCGTATACTACACTGGTGTTGGACCTGGAGGTGGCCATGCATTTGTTTTAGATGGTTATAACAACGAAGGGTTATACCATGTAAATTGGGGCTGGCAAGGAACCAGCGATGGCTATTTTAACTTGAATATTCTCGACCCCCAAAACCTAGGAATTGGCGGTGGTGCTGGCGGAGGATTTAGTCTTGAACAAGAGTGTATTACGGGGTTATATCCCGACCGTGATGGCACAACAAAACATGTTATTCCTGAACTTTTTACGGGGCGTTTCGAAGGGAGCTTTAATGCCTCAGACCACAGTTTTACAACATCGAAGGTATGGTTATATGCTAGCGAAAATTACAAGGAGCCTATACGCTTCTCGATTGGAATTCAAGCTCTGGGTGGTGAAGCAGAACCTATTAAAGTGAGCAATGAAGCCATTCAAACCATTACAATTCGCCCTATTAATATCTTTACCTTGTTTGTTGATTTCAAAAATAAAAAAATTACTGATTGGGGTTCTCTAAATGATGGTGTGTACAAAATTATTCCCGTGTTTCAGGCGAATAATGATAACAACAACCCAGAATGGCAAATTATACGGGGGTATACCAACTCAAAGTATAACTCCTATATCTTACTCGAAGTAAGCAATAATGGCAAAACATGGAAGGACATAACCAAAAACGACCTTCCTAAGTATGCTGCTATTAGCTTAAAAACATCAAAGGTTAAGGGCGAAAAGTTTTCCTTCCAATCCGATTTCTTTGGCAAACTTACCACGGAGGGGTTAAGTGGAAACTACGAAAGTGGTATACTTAATACTGCAAACCTAACAAACAGCGATGTACTTATAAGTGGACACTTTAATACATTCTCGGCTACAGGTCAAGGCATAGAGGCTATCAACCTAAATAACACCAAAAATGTAACATCACTTAGGCTCGATAATAACAACATCTCTCAAATCGAGTTATCGCGTGCTGTTAATCTTAAATCGCTTAACGTAGCTCACAACAAACTCGAAAAGCTTAGTGTTTCGAATAATCCGAAGCTCACACTTATCGATATATCGGGGAACCCTATAAAAGGTGAAGCTGTAACCAACCTTGTGCGAAGTCTACCACTCCGTAAAAAAGCGAACGTAGGCTACTTAGTATTAGCACACCATGGGGAAAAGCCTATCGAAATGCGTTCGAGTGTAAAAACCTCGGCATTAAATAAGAATTGGAAAATAGCCGTACGTAACGAAAAGGGAGATATTATGGTTGATGGAAAAGTTGTTCTGGCTACAACTCCTGCTACCATAGTTCCGAATATTGCAGTGTATCCTAACCCGGCAAGTAACATGTTGCATATCGAAGGGTTAACCATAGGTAACGAAATACGCCTTTACAACATGCAAGGTGAACTACTTTTCGAAACTATCGCAAATGCGCAAGAGCTTACGCTTAATGTAGCTCAATTTGCAAAAGGAAACTACATACTAACGGTTGGCGATTACAGAACAATGATTGTTATTGAGTAAACCCTTGAGAAGAAAAACATCTTCGCAATAGTCGAAAGAATCATTCACGCCCTTTTATT
>JASBZJ010000112.1 GCA_029983495.1 Porphyromonas sp. | reverse complement strand
GGCTAACGCCAGCTGAGTTACAGTCAGATCCGATTGACCACTCCGGCAACTGCCCTTTATTGAAGTTTTTTTTGCGAACTCCTTACCTTAAAGAATTTATTTTCTGTTGGCTATTGTAATATTTCTTTAGCCTCTCGGTTTTTTTGCTTTGGATACCAGCCATAAACCTCTTCTAGCCTTCCCCACCTTCCGCCTGAAAGTGGGTTAAGTGGCAAACCGGGTACAAAGATACATACATTTCTTTAATTAACAAGCAATGTCCCCTAAAAACGTTGATTTTAACTTGGGGTGCCTCGTTGTACCCAGTTTGATATTAGCTTATCGATGCTCGTCTTTCTTTTTTTCGATTTGTTTTTTTAGCGCATCAACGCAATCGTCGAGAGCTTCTTCATAGGTTTTCGCCTCCTTTTCGGCAAAAAGGTCGTTGCCAGGTATAGCAAGTCTCACGGCAACAATTTTGTTCTTTTCTGCTCCTGCGGATTCTTTGATTGTTACTTCGGCATGAAGTATTTTGTCGTCGAATCGTTCGAGACGATCGAGCTTCTTTTGAATGAACTCCTCAAGTGTGCTAGGAGTTGTTACGTTTACGGGTTGAATTCGAACTTCCATATGCGTCTTATTCTTTGCCCTTGGATGGGCGTTATACATCTCTTTGAGTTGCTCGAATGTTGTATGCGTATACTTTACTGTTGTGGATAGGCTACTGTGACCTAATAGTTCCTTTACAGCGGTAAGTTCAGCACCATTGTTTAGCAACTCGGTTGCAAAGGTATGCCTCAGTACGTGGGGGCCTTTCCTTGCTAAACCCGGGAAAGCCGACAAATAAAAGTGAACGGTGTTATAAACTTCTTCGTCGGTTATATTTCCGCCCTTCAAAGTAACGAATAAATTCTGTGATGTGCAAGGTATTTTATTCCGTTGTTCGCGGTATTTTGCTAATAGTTCTTTTAGCTGTTCGCCAAAAGGTATTATACGCTCCTTGTTACCTTTACCTTTTACCTTGAGTTGGGGAGGAGTAGTAGTAACATCATCGTCCTTAAGGTTTGCAAGTTCGCTTCGTCTTATACCCGTTTGGTAAAGTATTTCTATAATTAGTCGGTTGCGTAGCGATTCAAAGTTATTCTGTTGTAATAAAGGGTGGTTGATTAGTTTTTCGAATTCGTTTTCGCTTAAGAAGGCTGGAAGAACTTTTTCGGCTTTTGGGTTTTTTATTCCGCGAGCTGGGTTTGCATCGATATTCCCGAAACGATATAGGTATCGGTAAAAACTTTTTATAGAGCTTAGTTTTCGAGCAACAGAGCCTGCACGTAGACCACTATCCATCTGTTGTGCTATAAATGCTCGTATGTAATTCCTGTCGTTTTTATTTGGAATGAAATTGCTATCGAGGGTTTCTGTAACAAAGCGGTAATAGGTGGCTACATCATGCAGGTAGTAATTTATGGTATGTTCCGAATAATTGCGTTCATAACGAATGTATTGTTCGAAGTGCATTAAGTAGTTTTCGCGTATGGCCTCGGCATTTGTTGTACACATTTGTAACGAGAATAAAAAAACATGGCCAGCATTGAAGTGCTTTACTTCGAACCAGCCATGCTATGTTATCACAATTTAATGAGTTATGCGGGTCTTTTGTAGGTATTCTGTTTTGTATAAACAATCTCCTTTCTATGTTTTCAGCGAATACCTATCCTTACTAACTAACAATTATAGCTTTGATGTTGTGGTTAGCAAGCTATGTTACTGTAGTTGTAGATACACATCTTAGGGGGCTTAAGCTTTTTGGTAAGAGCCACTTGTGCTTAGCACCATGCGTTACTTATAAGATTTAAGGTAATAAAGGCATTTACGCTCTTACATTTCGCTAGATTCGCGAAGCGACTGTACATAGCGAGCCTTTTCCATCATTTTACGCTTTCTTTCGCTGGGGGGAATGAAAGCTTGGCGGCGACGGAGTTCACGCATGCGACCAGTACGATCGAACTTCTTTTTGTAGCGGCGAAGCGCACGTTCGATGTTATCTTCGTCTCTTACAGGAACTATAATCATCTCAATTCTTCTAAACTATTAGGTTCTTATATTATAATATATCTTCTTCTATGACTGGTTCCCACCTCTTCTGCGGAGCCAGTGCTACATAATATTGCTTTAAGAAACAAGGAACGGAGAGAAAACTACAACATTAAACCCTAATGGTTTAATTATGTACAGTGGCTATACTATAGAATAACCTCTTATTCTCAACTACCTAGGCAACACATTTAGAGCTCATTCCTAGCTGGGCAATAAAAACCATGTGCCCTGCACAGGAATCTTGGCACAAAGGTAGCTAATTGTTACCAAATTAGGCATGTGAATTTTGCGTGATCGGGATGGGATTCGAACCCATGGCCGTCTGCTTAGAAGGCAGATGCTCTATCCAGCTGAGCTACCCGACCTGCACCCCTTGGTATTATGGGTATCACACAAAGTTCTGCAAAGGTAGCAAAAAACTTCGAATCGGTTTTTATCCCATTCTAGAGTTTCGCGTAGGGAGGGTGTGTAGGTATTTGGTATGAACAGTAATGTATGATTGGTAATATTACTATCATGGTTCATACCAATCCCCACCTTCTTTAATTAGTTCAACTAACTCTTTTACAGCATCGGACTGTGCTATTCCTCGCTTCATCACGGTTTTCCCCTTATAAAGGTCGATTTTCCCTGGTGAGCTCCCAACATAACCGTAGTCGGCATCTGCCATTTCGCCTGGCCCATTTACAATGCATCCCATAACCCCAATTTTGAGGTTCTTAAGGTGTCCGAGATGTTTTTTTACTTCAGCAACAGTTCCTTGTAAATCAAAGAGTGTTCTTCCGCAACTCGGGCAACTGATAAATTCAGCATGCGAAAAACGTAATCTCGTCGCTTGCATTATGCCTAATGCCAACGTATAGAGTTTATTACAGTTTTGTTTAGGAGCATCGATGCATATGCCATTTGCAACACCATCGAGTAGAAGAGTTCCCAAATCAATCGATGCCTCAATTAGGAGCTGGTCGTAGGCTTGTTCGTTACTTTTTAAGTGGAGTATTACAGGGGTTGTAATATGTAAATTAGCAAGTAGTTCAAAGGCATTACGCCAGTACCCAATACGGTTGAAGGATGGGGCAGAAAGGAATATTACAGCCTTAGGATTTTGAGCAATTGCTTCGAGTTTGCATGCCGAAAGCTCGGACGAATCGAAAAAGAATGGTTCTATGGCATTGCCATATTTGTGCGTTATGGCTGGGCATAGAGGTTGTGAACTTGTTGTTATAAGGTCGTTGTTTGACTCGCAGTTTGGGAGGGGCAAATTTTCTCTTCCCCGAACAATAATAGGATAGGCTATGCCAGCTTGATGAAAATTATTACGTTTTTTTGCAAGGCTACGAGGGTAAAACCCACGTTTATAACTATTTGCTTTGCAGTATGCTTCTATAGTGGGTGCTTGGCTACGTAAGGCAATGTGCTTTAGTATAGCTTCTGCTACAGGTATTTCGGCTTCGGGGGGTTCGCTTAAGCTAACCCTAATGGTGTCGCCGATTCCATCGGCTAGTAACGAGCCTATTCCTATTGCACTTTTTATTCGTCCGTCCTCGCTTTCGCCAGCTTCGGTAACGCCTAGGTGTAGAGGGAAGGGTATTCCTTCTGTATCGAGACGTTTTACTAGCAGGCGAACAGCCTCGGTCATAACAAGTACGTTGCTGCTCTTCATGGATATTACCACATCCGAAAAGTTCAGTTTCTCGCAAAGTTTTGCGTATTCAATAGCACTTTCTACCATCCCCTGAGGGGTATCCCCCCAGTGCGTTAGCATGCGTTGTGATAGTGAGCCATGATTTGTTCCAATACGAATGGCTCGATTTAGCTTTTGAGCTTTTTGAACGAACATGCTAAACACTTCTTCAACATGCTTAGGTGTTATTGGATTGCCGATTTCTGTTATGTGTGTATGGGAGGAACGTTGTTCGGCAAAGTTGCCAGGGTTTATACGAACCTTTTCAACATAGTTCAAGGCTTCGAAGGCTGCTTGTGGATTAAAATGAATATCGGCAATGAGGGGGATATCTATTCCATTTGCAAGCAATTGTTGCTTTATTTCACCCAAAGCTTTGGCTTGCTTAACCCCTTGCGCTGTAAACCTAAAATACTCAGCCCCATTTGCAACGACTTGTTTTGTTTGTTCAACCGCAGCGAATATATCGTCGGTAGCTACATTGGCCATTGTTTGTATGCGAATAGGCGAACCTCCACCTAGTGGAAGATGCCCTATTTTTACCTCTTGGGTAACCTGCCTACGATAGTTTATTAGTTCGGTCAAAACTTAAACCTTGTACTTATAGGTGCTTATTTGAGCTAGTTCGTCGTTGGCTTTACGGATTTTTTCCTTGAGTTGTGCCTTGTGTGCCGTTATTTTATTTGCCATTTCGGCATCGCCTTGTGCTATTATTTGGCAGGCTAGTAGAGCTGCATTTTGTGCAGCGTTAATACCTACTGTTGCTACAGGTATACCAGGAGGCATTTGCACTATAGCTAATAAGGCATCTAACCCTTCGAGTGACGATTTTATGGGAACCCCTATAACGGGTAGTGTGGTAAGCGAGGCAATAACGCCTGGTAAGTGAGCTGCCATACCAGCTGCCGCAATAATTACTTTTATACCCTTTTGTTTTGCGTTACTAGCAAAGTTTGCTACTTCCTCGGGAGTGCGGTGAGCCGAGAGGGCAATTAATTCAAATGGAACTTCGAGTTCTTCTAACTGCTTGGCAGCTTTCTCCATTATTGGGAGGTCGCTTGTGCTGCCCATTATTATACTTACTAAGGGAGACATATTAACCACTTTATTAATAAAAACGATGAACCCCTAGCAATAGTACGAAAAACCAGAACTACTGCATGAGGTTCATCTGAATAATTCACTATGACTTTCTTGAAAGGTACTCTTTACTAATCCGTTTAGCTAGGAGCGAGCTTTCGCAAGGCAATAAATTAGCCTATCATACCCTTGTAGGCTTCGCTATCCATTAGAGCCCCGAAGTGGTCATCGTTACCACCTTCGATAGCAATAATCCATCCTTCGCCATAGGGGTCGCTGTTTACGAGTTCGGGTTTATCCTCAAGGGCAGGGTTTACTTCAACAACTGTACCAGCAATTGGCATCATAAGGTCAGCAACGGTTTTTACGGCTTCAATGCTACCAAAGGTTTCCCCTTGACCAATTTCTTCTCCTTCGCTGGTTACATCTACGTAAACTATTTCGCCTAGTTCGCTTTGAGCAAAGTCGGTAATACCTACCAAGTAACGGTTACCATCCTTCTTTACCCATTCGTGATCGCTACTATAGCGGAGTTCTGCAGGAACATTCATGATAATTGTTTCTTTATTATTACGAGTTTAATTGTTATATCGCACATTGGGGAGCATAGTAAGCGTATTGCCTCCTATTTTCCCTCTTCTGCAAAGATACCTATTTTATGGAATTGTATGGTATCTTTTCCTTGGCATTCTCAAGAAAATAAAAACCTCCCCTGTAACTTGTTTCCAGAAGAGGTTATAGTTTGAGTAAGTTTGTATTGTTAGGGTTATTGCATAAACTCGAAGCTTTCGGTTGCGTTTATTTTTATCGATACCGCACCTTGTGGGGTGGCAACCGAACCTAATGCTTGAGTGGTACTTAGCCCATTGAGAGGAATACCCGTAGCACGGTGTATTTCGTAATTTATAGTAGCATCGCCCTTCATGTCAACTCCTTGGATGTTACCATTTATTTTCATTACACCGTCAAATACACAAGTGTTTTCGCCTACTTCGCCCAAGGTAATTGTGCCTTTAGCCCCAAGTTCTTTCCCTTCGTATGGGAAGCTTTCGCCTTTAGCAAGAGGTTGAGGAGGGTATACGCCTTCAAAAAAGCTTGCTAAAATTTCGAATGCTTTTTTTGCTGTTTCGGGCGTCATTTCCTCTTCCTTTAGAGCTTTTATATCGCCTACAAGCTCAAACTTAGGGGTAACTTCGGCTACAAAGGTTTTACCTGTTATGGCTCGTAAATCCTTGTTCATAGCTGTTTCAACCGAATCGCTACCGCTTATAACGGTTGTTTTACCGTTATTGCTGGTATTTATTTCCATTTTATTAATAATGCCATTAATAACGTAGTTGCCATCCTTAATAGCGGTTGCATAAAAAGCTACTTCCATTGT
>JASBZJ010000111.1 GCA_029983495.1 Porphyromonas sp. | reverse complement strand
GTGGTACATCCCCTTATTGCGCAACCTATTAGTGGTAGGTGGGTTTCGATAACTTCCTACACGCTAAGCCATGTTGAAAAGGGCGACTCGATGGCTCCTGATGGATTTAAGGACGGAAACTATTATACCGTTATTGTTACTGCCGATAATGGTAAGAAAATTGAAATACCTGTTGCTGACTATCGTAATGGTAAAAAGAGTGTTATTAAAGAGTGGACATGGGTTGATTTTACAGCACTCGGAAATATTAAAACGCATACCTTTACTGTTGATGGTAACGTAAAGAACGAATATGGATTATTAACGCCTGCTTACCTAGCAATCGACGACCTTAATGGTACAAGCTCTACCGATGATGCCTCGATAATAACAGGGGTTAATGCCGAAGTTGTTCTTGCCGGTAATTCGCTTCATATAAATAATGCCGATGGTGCTTTAGTGGCAATTTACGACCTTACTGGCAAGTTAATGGAGCAGTTCCATGCGCAAGGTGATACCTACGTTAAAGATCTTTCGCTTGATAAGGGAACTTATGTGGTAGTTTGTGCAGGAACTCGTACTAAAATTGTTCTTTAAATAATTAATGGTATTGGGCTTTTACAGTGCTTTTTGTTTAGTCCAATACCTAAACTAGTTAGGCGAAACGAATAAAGGAGAGTATTGAACCCCACTTCGATAAGTATTATTACTTCAAGTTTAACCTAACCTATTACAGCCTTGCCCCTACTTAATTGGTTTAAGTGGGGGCTTGTTGTTTATTTAAGTCAACCTTTTTGTTCGAAGTTTTTGATTACATTTTTTGTTAAGCAATAATTTTTATCAATAATAATTGCTGAAAAGGCTTTATTTAGCTGTTTCTATTGAACTATATTTTAGTAGCGATCATTGCCTTTTACTTGTCCTTTATAGGGTAATTACGCATTAATCTTTCCAATCGTATGTTATTTATACAATCAATTTGGCAATAAAGAGCGGTCAATGTTTGAAACAAATAAAATACCCCATCGGTATCGTATTTTATAACTATATTTGCATAGCGAAATTATTGCAAATGGGCAATGGCGTTTAGTAACGAGGTGAAAGAAACGAGGTGAGTTCAGAGCATTGAACATATGAAACTCCGTAAAAACTATATTTGGGTTGTGCTCTTACTTACAATACCTGCTTTGGCATTGTTACTAAGTTTGTATACGCAAATACGTTATTTGCGCGATATGCATCGTATGCGCGATGAACAGTTTACAGCTCTTGTAAATGTTGCTTTAAAGGATGCTATTGGCGTAGTTGAACGAAACATGCTTGCCGATTACACCAATTCAGTGCTTAGTGGTAAGGTCGATTCAATTACTAATAAAAATACCCCGCAAACTTCTGCCGATACCTTATACGAAAGTCGTATAAAACAACTTATTGGTTGGAATAATCTTTTACTTTCCTCGAGCTTTGCTGGAAGCTCATCAAAGCCTGCTCCCGAACTTATTAAAATACCCGAAACCAAGCTTTCGCCTGGCGAAGATTATAGTAAACTTGTAAACGCTTACTTTTATTATAGCACGGCTCTAAGGGATATTATTCTCAACTCGATTCTTTCGCTCAATAACGATTTACGCCCGCTTAAGGAACGTATTTCGCTTCCGGATGTGGATGTTGCTTTACACCGATCACTCGAAAATGTTGGTATAAATGAACCCTACTCCTTTAGTATTTACGATGAACGCGAACAACTTTTAGGTGCTGTTCGCAAAAAGGAAGGCGAAGCATATAAAACACCTCGTAATACGGTAAAGCATTTTCTGTTTAGCAATATTATTCTTCGTAAACGGTATACAGGTTACATTGAACTAACCTTTTATGAAAGGCAAAAATATATCGATAAGCGCGATTACCTGTTCCCCACAATTGCCACCTGTTTAATACTACTTATCCTCGATATTATTGGGGTTATATTTGTTATAAAGCAGTATCTGTTCGAACGAAGCCGAAAGCAGTTTGTTGATAATTTAACCCACGAACTAAAAACACCGCTAACAAGTATTATGATTGCTACGGAAATGATAACTTCCGATGAAGGCCAATATAACGATGGTTTCCGAGAAAAGATGTTCGCAGCGTTAAAAAGCGAAACCAAAAGGTTACAATACCTTGTTGAAAAGGTTTTGCAATTTACTTTGGTTGATGATGGTCACTCGGCATTACATATGATAAATGTGAATGCACATAAAGTTATCGACGATGCATACACTGTAATGAATGTAAAATGCACACAACTCGATGGCGGTATTGAAGTGAATCTTCAGGCCAAGCACTCAACAATTTTAGTCGACGAAATGCATTTCCAAAATGTAATCTATAATATTCTCGATAACGCAATTAAGTATCGTAAGCCTAACGACCCCCCTCGTATTAGTATTACTACATACAACCCTAGCGAAACCGAAATAACTATTGCCATAGCCGATAATGGTATTGGTATTGCTAAGCGGGATCGCGACCGTGTGTTTAAACGTTATGTGCGCATTCAACAAGGCGATATTCATAACGTTAAAGGGTTCGGCTTGGGGCTTTCGTACGTAAAAAGCGTAATTGAGCAGATGGGTGGTAAAATAAGAATTAGCGGGAAAAAAGGTGTGGGAACAACCATGTCGATAACACTCCCTACAACAAATGGTAATGTTCAATAGTTGCTATGATGAACCTTATTCAACTTTACTCAAACTTGCTCACTTCCCTCAAGCAAAGGTATTGCCCGAGCTGTAACAATGTAAAATATTTAAACTCTAGAGTAATATAGTATGGCTAAACAAACCAGAATCTTATTGTGTGAAGACGAAGAAAGCCTCGGAGGGCTCCTTCGCGACTTTTTTGAATCCAAAGGGTATTACACAACCCTATATCACAACGGAGAAGAAGCCATCGAAAACTTCGAAAAAGGTAAGTTCGACCTTTGTATTCTTGATGTGATGATGCCTAAGGTTGACGGCTTTGCTACGGCTGCATACATCCGCAAAGTAGACGAATCCGTTCCTCTTATTTTCCTTACGGCAAAAACGCTTAAGGAAGATGTGCTACATGGTTTTAGCATTGGTGCCGACGATTATATTCGTAAGCCTTTTAGCCTTGATGAGCTTTTAGCTCGTATGGAAGTTATTCTTAAGCGCACTCAGGGTAACGATCATAAAATAATGTCGCTTTACCAAATTGGTAAATTTATTTTCGATACCCAGGCACAAACTCTTACCTTTGAAAACGAAGCACCTCAAAGGCTAACTACAAAGGAAAACAGTTTGCTTTCGTTGCTTTGTGCGTTTGCTAATAAAACGCTCGAACGTAGTTATGCTCTTCAGCACATCTGGGAGAACGATAATTACTTCAATGCTCGTAGTATGGATGTTTACATTACTAAACTCCGTAAATTACTGAAAAAGGATCCAACCGTTGAAATTAAGAATGTACACGGAAAAGGGTACCGATTAAGTATTCAGAGCGAGGATCCCGAGCGTGAAGAGGTAATTAAAAAGCTGTAACCTGTATTTGAAACGTTCCCTTTTAGTTGAACCTATGTCAAAGAGTAACATTCGTGGTATAGTTATTACTAAAAGTGCTTAGCGAACGGTAATGATTGTTATCGTAAAAAGTACTTTATCTTGGTTATTCGTGCTTAATGGCGCAATAGGCTCTTTTATAAGGATAACGTAATAACACCTAAGTATTTTTACCCTCCAGTTCAAACGCTCACCCTTGGGGTAGTTACAAATTGGAGGGTTTATTTATTGGAACCTTTGAAAAAAGCTCTTCTCCTTTGTTTGTTTAATAGTTTGTTGTTATATGGAAAAAATAGGTTTTGCTAGCGACCATGCTGGCTTCGAAATTAAGGAAGTTATTAAAGAATACCTAGCCAATAAAGGTTATGACGTAAAGGATTATGGAACTTATAGCGAAGAACGTGCAGATTATCCTGATTTTGCTCATGCTTTAGCTAAAGGAATTGAAGAAAACGAAGTAACTCGCGGAATTGCAGTTTGTGGCAGTGGTAATGGTATTTCAATGGCATTGAACAAACACCCTCAAATACGTGCTGCTTTAGCTTGGAATACCGAGCTTGCAAAGCTAGCAAGTGCTCATAACAATGCTAACGTGTTGTCGTTGCCAGGGCGTTTTGTTTCGCATGCCGAAGCAAAAGCTATAGTTGATGCTTTCCTTACAACGCCTTTCGAAGGCGGACGCCATGCCGATAGAATAAAGAAAATACCATTGTCCCAAGAGTAATAATGTAGATTATAAGAGGCTTTCTTGTATATTATCCATACCTATTTTGGGGTATGTACTATAGCCTTGGGTGTCATTCGTACCGAATGAGTTTTTTGTATAAGCAAGTTGTAACCTAACGAGCTAAAAGGTTGTAATATACTTTTTCGAGGGATACAGTATAGCAAGATTGGTACAAACTTGTAGTTACTGGGAATAAAAGGATTAAGTATAAGCCCTTTGTGTAGTAGTACGTTTATCCGTATTACTAGGCAGAGGGCTTTTTCGTATGTGGCAATTAATCGTGTAATTGGGGAAGGGTATGAATCATATAAACATTAAGGAGGTAAGTTTTGCTCCGTTCAGAAAATCACGCACAGGAAGCATTTTTTTTCCTGGGGCTTGTAGAGTATCAATGGCTATTATGTTACCATCGCCTGCTACTACTTGTAAACAACCTTTCGTATCAAGCAGTATAGTTCCCGGTTCAGCATTTTTATTTGCTTCACCCATGTTAATATGGCATTGCCCAATTTTATAGGGTTGGGGCGTTCCATTTGTCGAGGGTAGGGTAGTCCACGCAGAAGGTAACGGTGCTAATGCCCGAACAAAGTTGTATATACGTTGTGCAGACCACTTCCAATCAATTCGAGTGTTTTCTCTGGTAAGCTTTGTGGCATAGCTTGTATTGCTTTCGAAGGGTTGTTGAGTAAAGCTTGCTGTTCCATCAAGCAATAACGGAAGTTTTTCAGCAAAAAGCTCAACACCAAGTATAGCAAGTTTATCGTGTAACGAGCCAAAGGTATCGAGGGGTGTAATGGGTATTTCCTTTGTACCAATAATATCGCCCATATCGAGTTCTTCTTGTAACCTGAAAAGGGTTACACCAGTTTTTGAATCCCCTTCCATTATTGCATGGTTTATGGGGGCTGCACCACGCCAACGAGGTAATAGCGATCCGTGTATATTTACAGTACCTATTGTGGGCAAAGCCCAAATTGCCTTGGGTAACATTCTAAAAGCCACTACAACTCCTAAGTAGGGATTCATTTCTTGTAGTTGCTTTGCAAAGGTTTCACTTTTAAGGTTTGTGGGTTGTAATACAGGTAGCCCTACTTGTAAAGCATATTCCTTTACGGGCGAGGGAACAATTTTTCGTCCCCGCCCTTGGGGTTTATCGGGAGCTGTTACCACAGCAACAACATTATAATTGTGTTCAACAAGGTATTGTAAAAAGCCTACGGCAAATGGGCTTGTACCCATAAATAGTATTGGTTTTTGTTTTGCTTCCATTTTTTGTTTTAAATCCATAGCACTTTAAAAAAGTGCATCAAACGCATATACCATAGTATGGTTGGTGGGCATTAATCGCCCGCTGATAGGTTCGAAAGAACTTCGCGATAGGTGTTGAATATTCGGCTTTTCGAAAGCATTCCTAAATATTTTCCCTCAGTATCAACAACGGGTAGGTTCCATGCTTTCGATTTGTCGAACTTTTTCATTACCTCTTCCATTCCACACGGCATAACTACAGTTGCGGGAGGCGAAATCATAAACTTACTTACCTTAAACCGGTTATATAACTCAGGGCGGAACATAATATTCCGAATATCATCAAGCAGTACTAAACCTCGAAGCCTTTGTTCGCTATCCACAACGGGGAATATGTTTCGGCGACCACTGCCGATAAGTTCAACTATGTTCCCCAGTGTCATTTCGGGCGTTACGGTAATAAAATCGGTTTCTAATACGCTCATGGGATCCATAACTATTAGCACCGATTTATCCTTTTCGTGTGTTATAAGTTTCCCTTCCTCGGCTAAGCGTAACGAGTATATACTGTGTGGCATAAATACCCTTATTGTTGCATAGGCACTAAGCGATACAAGCATTAAAGGCAGGAATAAGTTGTATCCACCAGTAAGTTCGGCAATTAGGAATACCCCCGTTAGAGGGGCGTGCATTACCGCACTCATAAGCCC